>JBBSDR010000827.1:0-4216 GCA_038240465.1 Gemmatales bacterium | reverse complement strand
TCTGGTGATATGCTGAAAAAGTCTGCCTAGGCGATGAAGATGCGCCCAGCTTGCGTTGATCCGGTGCGGTCGATCACTTCATTTTCTTCTGGGTGTGTTATCCAATTCCCTGACCTTGTCGGTATCCACGACAAGAATAAGCACAAGTAGGTATGGAACAAGTCCATCTCCAGCGGGATCATCGGATTACTGATCAAAAGGCCTTGAGGGGGGCGAACAACCTCCTCACCGACCTCTCCGGCTGGTAACAAATGAAACCAATACCGACCATCGCCTGTATAAGCCTTCTCGAAGGCCATCACTCCTCCGATACTCCTGCCGTTTCCAGACAACACGATCATTTCGTCGCTCGCCGAGTCCCGGTTATGACGTTACGCACAGGGTCGTAGGTCGCGTCGAAACCGAGTGCATTCATCGCTTTCCCGAACGGGGTGTCCGCGACGGTTTTTCCAGGGGTGCGAAGAATACTCAGGTTGGTGGCACCAGCTTCACCAGTCACTGTCATGACACGGCCACCCGACCGCTCGGCATTCTCAATCGCGGCCCGAATTAGATCGGTCCCGAGTCCATTACCTCGATACCGAGAGGGAACCTCCATCGAGACCACGAATAGTCGTTGACGGTCAGCGAAATAACTCGCTTGCAGCCAGGCATCGCCTGCCTGTTCCATCCTGACGTTGATCGTGCCGGCACGCCCTGTCTCGACCGTCGTTCCTTGGACGGCACTCGCTCGGGCGGCAGCGCCAAGTTTTTTCGCATCAACTCGGCTTTGGAGTTGGCCTAACACCCTCTCCGCAGTTGGCGCGTCGAGTCCGTATTCTCGAATCAACAACTCACGAACGGTCTTGTCTCTCCCCCTGTTCATCAGGTCGGCAAGTTTGCCCGGGGTGGCGTCACCTCGTTTGAGGGGAGTTTTGTTAATGGCTTCCAACACCCCCTGCACCCCGGCGCAGTCGATGTTATGCGCCCAGACGGAGAAGCCCCATGCCGGGCCGCCCACGAAGAAGGTATGATAGTCCGCGACCGTCAGATTGTAAACCACCGCCGCTTCCTGCTTCGTTCCCACACGCTCGACCACCACGCGACGGCCGTTCGGACTGCGCAATGGATCGCCGGCCTTCAACTCGTGCGCAACTACCCAGCCTCGCCCCAGCACATAGAACGGATGCTCATCCGTCAATTTGATCGTTCGCCCTTCGATCCAGACGGTGATGACGCCAGAGAGCCGGCGATGCGTGCGCTCCACGCGCTTCGCCACCAGTGGACCATCCGGCACGTTCTCGTCCGCCGACAGGACCATGTCGCCTTCACGCAACGACTCGATGGCGCGGAAGCCCTGCGGCGTCTCTAGCAGGGTTCCGCCAACGAAGCAGCCCTTGGGCAACGCCGCAGTCTCCGCCGCTTCGTTGCCCACCTGTCGCCCGAGGGCTTTCCGGTCAACCTCATTGATGGCGCGGGCGAAGTCCTTGTTGGCCTCTTCCAATGTCTTTCGAGCCTTGGCCAGATCGGCACTGTTCCGCTGAGCAGCCCGCTGCGACGGGGACAGGCCAGGCGCATTGGCCTTGCCCTCCAGTTTCGCTACCTCCTCGAACGCCGCCTTGTACGCCTTCTCTGCGGTGACCAGCGTCTCCCCACCCCAGCTCCGCATCTTGTCCAGTTGGCCCGCCAACTCCTTGACTTTTCCAGCGAGTTCCGTCTCCGCCGACAGCAACGCCTCGGACACTTCCTTGCCCGCCGCCTTTAGCTTGGCGATCTTCTGCGCCGTCTCTGTCGCCATCGCCGACACATAATCCAGCTCCGCCGTCGCCTTGAGCAGCGGCGAACCGATCGCCAAGGGGGCCTGGAACTTTGGCAACAGTCCATCCGCCGCCAGGCCGACCGCCAGCCCTGTCCCCAGACCCACCGCGAATCGTAGCACACCCTTGTACTTCTCGTCCAGCGACGACACCTCGACCGCCGCCATCGCCGACGCTGTTGCCAGTGTCGAAGGCAGCAGCACGGCCACATGCCGAACGCCGCTGACATACTGGTTCCAGGCGAACGACCAGTTCCGCGGCAAAAAGTTGCCGCCGCCAATGACCTGCCGCGCTCCCGAACTGAGCGGCACAAGTGTCGCCAGCGTTAGCAAGGTATCCAGCCCTACCGCCCCCAGACTGTTGTCGATCTTCTTGAGGGCAAGGTCGCCCGAGAAGTCGCCAGCCATGACCCGACGCACACCGTCCAGGTTCGACAGCACATCCAGTTGGTCGCCATTCCAGGTCGCCAAGCCGATCAATCGCTGAGCGGTCGCCACCAGCGGGTGCGCGAAGTCGGCGATGTTCAGGATGGTTCGATCGACGAACTCCAACCCAAACGCCGGCACATATTTCACGCCCGGGTTGCGCGCCCAGGCGCGGAGCATTTCTTGAACGCTGTCCACTTCCGCCAGACGCTGAACCTCCGGCCCCAGACGCGCGAAATCCTGAACACGCTGCGGCGACAGCAAGCTGAGCGACCCGCGCTGGACCATGTCGTCGAAGGCGGCCCTCAGTTCGGAGGAGTTTTTCATCGCCTGATATTGATCGTTGAACCGCTTCTGGAGGTACAGGGCCATGTCCCGCGCCAGCGACGCCGTCTGCCAGTCTCCCGACTTCGTGGCCTGTTCCGCGGTTAGCACGAGCGCATCCATCAACGGCACCCGGTCGCGTGGGTGCATGGAATCGGCGAACGCAGCCTTCTGCGTGTCCGACGCCTGGGCCCAGCCAGGCAGGTAGGCCGTTCCCAGATTGTTCTGGTAGTAGCGATCTCTTTCGCGGACGTAACCCGGCAGCGTTCCCGGCTGGGCGCCGCGGAGGTAGAGGTCGAACAGCGACTGCGCTCCCTGGCTCAGCGATTTGACGGTAAGTTCAAGCGGTTTGTTGTTCGCCTCCGCCCACAGGACAGCAGTAATCACTTCGTCACGGGCGCGGTAATAATCGCCATACTCCAGATTAGAGGCCGGAGGCGTGACCGGTACAGCGCCCCCGCGGGCGTTTTGCTCCCGCGCCACGAAGCTCGCCTGATCCGTGTCGGCCAGGAAAGCGATGCGCTGGGCGAGGCTACCCCGGTTGGGAGTGACCATGTCATAGACATAGCCCGGCTCGGTTCGATGGGCCTGAATCAGACCGAGTACGGTTGTCAGCGACTTCTCGCTTGCCGCCGCGATGCCGTAAGTGGTGCCTTCGGCGAGGTGCTGTAGTTCGGAATAGAGTTGCTGGCTGATGGCCTGGTCCGTTCGGTAGTCCGTCGCGGTGGCCTTACTATTTCTGACTAAGTTCAGCTGAAAGTCGAGAAACGCCAGTTCGGCTCCCAACGCATAACGGAGCGTCAAGCGGTCGGAAGCGTCGAGTTTCCGGACGTAGGCGCCGAGTTCCTCCGGGGTGGCCAGTACTAAACGCGGCAGCAGAGTATTGTGATAGTAGAGGCGGAGTTGCTCATACCGTGACGTCGCCGGGGCCGTGGCGTTGGTGGATTCCGTTTCGGCCAGGTAGCGAGCGATTGCCGCAGGGGAGGAGTCCCTGTGCAGAACGAAGGCGTTGGTCGCGGAGAGACGGACGGGAGGAATTGCCGCCGCTCGGAGGCGCACATACCTTTCATAGGCCTGTTGAGTGAATAATTCCTGCCAGCCCATTTGCGGCACCACGATCGGCTGCCAAGGATTGTCGCTGAATGCAAACCAACGGCCAGCGACGTAATCGCCGATCGAGGCATAGGGGGTATATCCAGGCTGCTGTTCGGCGCGTGACCATTCGTCGTGCATCAGGCGAAGGACACTGGGCGTGACCTTGGCCGCAGCGGCTGTCCGTTCGCTCGCCAACTTCTCTCGTTCCTGGGACGTGAAGAATTGTCCCCAGGTCATTTGGCTGTCAAACTCATCGGACCCTGACATGCCCCCTTTATAGCGCTGAAAGGCGCGGGCAACCTGTTCGCCGATGGGAGAAGCGCTCGTCGTTCCCTCGGGGGTCTGAATCCAGGCGCGATATTTCGCCTCCAGGAAATTGGGCGAGTAATACGGAGAGTCTTTCTGGTCCCAAGTGTAGAAAAGAGGAACAAAGACGCCGAGTCTCGATCTCATCGTCCAGGTGAACGTCTGCGAGGCGCTGCTGTAGCCGTCGCTGACAGTGATCGTCGTCTTGAAGGGAGGGTGGCCGTGGGTGGCCCAGTCAATGACGCCCGCGATCAGCCCTGTGCTTTCATT
>JBBSDR010000826.1:0-4220 GCA_038240465.1 Gemmatales bacterium | reverse complement strand
GTAAGCAATAATCGTTACGGGTAATATGTGTGTTACCAATCAAAGTCAGCTCAAGTGATCATTAGAGAATAATTCTGTCGGTTTCAGCGTGAACGGATACCCCTTCTCCAATCCCCTCTGGAATGAGAACAGGCTCACAGCAAGCGAGGATATCATGGCCATGGTCCGCATCGAGTGTCCTTCCTGCAGATTCTCGTTTCAGGTTCCAGTTTCCAGCAGCGAGAGCCGGGTTCGCTGTGTCAAGTGCCGTGGCGCGTTCACCGTCACAATGCGACGGAAGCCCACTCCTGGCGGGTCGCCGCCTGCCCCGGCAACCGCTCGGCGGCCGACATCTCCCGCGCCCCAGCATGCCGTTCCTCGACCGGCACGACGGCGCGGCTTCCTCTTCAAGGCAGTCGTCTTCCTCGTGCTGGCAGGGACCACGGCTGCGGGGATCGCCTGGACAATCGTGCCGCGCGATGCGGCCCCCGGTGAACAGGACCAGAGAAAATCGACCGGTGGATCAGAGCAGAATCAGGAGGAAATCGCCGGCGGACAGGCCCGGCAAGACGCGGACGATACCCCTCAGCAGATCCAGTGGGAGTACGTCCGCGACAATGACGGCCGGCCCCTCAAGTTGATCCATCCCGGCGGTGGGCAAACCCGCTTCCGCTATGTCGCGCACGACAATCATCCCTCCGTCCGCCAGGTGGTCAAGACGCTGCCGGATGACTCCCGGGTCGTTGTCGAACTCGATCGCCTCGGTAGGCGTAAGCGCATGACGGATACGCTCGGAGAGGTGCGCTACGACCACGAGGGGATCCATCTCACGCGCGTACAGCGGCAGGACCAGCCGATCCTGTCCGTGACCGCTGATTCTCGGGGCGAGGCAACTGCTCTCTCATTCGGTCCGGAGTGGGAGGTCAAATACGTCCGTGACTTCCTGGGCCGGCTGGAACGCATCGATACGCCTGCGGGGCCGATCAGTTTTCGCCATCGTCCCGCGGAAGGACTGGTTGTCCGCACGCTTCCCGGCGGCACCGAGACGCACTGGCAAACGCGACCGGACGGCAAGCTGGAATCGATCTTGCACCGCGACGCCCGCGGCGAGATGCTGCTGAAGCTCACCTACCACTACGAGCCGGACGGCCTAATCCGAAAGATCATCGAGGAAAAGCCTGGCGCGACGAGGACCGTCAGTCACGAGTATGACAGCGTTCGCCGCCTCATCGTGGTCGATGATTCCCTCCTTGGCCGGACAAGCTATCGTTACGACAAGGTAGGAAACCGTCTGGAGTTGAAAGGTCCGGAGAAGGAGAACCTGGCCAGCACTTACGACTGGATGGACCGTCTGAGGCGGCACGGCGATGAGGAGTGCCGGCATGACAAGGCCGGCAATCTGACTCGCTATACCCGTACCGGCAAGGCTGTCAAGGTTGACTACACTGCGGAAACCCTCCTGGCAGCCGTCGAGGCCGGCGGAACGAGTGTCCGCTACCAGCACGATGGCGACGGCAACCTTGTCGTCCGCACGTCCGGCGGCAAGAAAACGACGTTTGTGCCGGATCCCGCGAGCAAAGTGTGGCGACCCTTGCTGGCGATGAGCGAAGGGGGCGACCGGCGGCTGTACGTCTGGCAGAACGACGTGCCGGTGGCGGCTGTCGAGAAGGGCAAGACTGTCTTCTACCTTGAGGATCATCTGGGTTCGGTGCGAGGCGAGGTAGATACGGCAGGGAAAATACTGCGTCATTGTGATTACTGTCCCTTTGGTACGCCGCGCCAGCCAGCGGACGAGCTGCGGCCCGGGTTCGCAGGCCTGTTCTACGACCCGCAGGCCAGCCTCTATCTGACCCGCGGTCGAGCGTACGACCCGACCCTCGGCCGTTTCTTACAGCGAGATCCAGAACATCGCGCCCCGTTTGGTTCGCAGAAGGACTTCTCCAGTTACGTCTACTGCGGGGCCGATCCGGTGAACTTCATCGACCGCGACGGGTGTTCGCCTCGCTTGCTCCCGTCTCTGGACGAACTGCATTTTTTCAAGGATAGAATTGGTGAATTCTTGTCTCTGGAAGCGACGCGAGTTGATCAGGATAAACGATTCTTTGCGGCATCCGAGCACAGTCACCCTCCAAATCTATGGGGTAGGTGGGGTGCTTTCGGCGATACGATTACTGGGGGACTTTACCCCGGCGAGCCAGACTCACCCGGCCAAGCAAAGGCGGCACTATTCTGGGACACTATCTTTCCCGGCAGGGCTGGCCTAGGTCTCCTCTATGACTCCTCTGTGATCGCCCGGGACGGGTTCACGTTGAAGAACGTTGATCGGCTCGTTGGGGATGTAGGAGCCGCTGTTGGGGGAGGGATGGCCAGCAAGCGTTTTGTTCCCGCAAGTGCCGCCGTTCCTCTTCAAAGCGGCTTCCGTGCGCTGGGTGCATTGAGCGATGCTGGGGATATCCTCGCAGCAGAGAGAGGATCTGTGCCTGGCCCTGTGGGTGGTATCTACCTGCGCGGCGCCGGACAGGCTCTGAAAGATCTGGGCCGATTGCGTGGCATCGCGTTCGACGGCAACGGCCGGCTGATTCTGCTCGGCGAGGATGCGGGCGATGTGAAACTACCGCCGCTGCGCCTGGACGATCTCGTCACAGTCTTCCGCGCCGTGGAGAAGGGCGAAACGCCGTGGGTGTCCATCGACCCAATGCCGAAGGACGTCGATGGTCCCCTCCATCTTGTCACCATGAGCAAGGCGACCGAGGACACCTACCCCGGCTGGGTACTCTACGAAGCGGATCGCCTGTTCAAAAGCTTCATCACAGGCCAGGACAGCATCAGCGGCCAGTCGTTGCAAGTCCGGACGCCTGGTTATCAATCCGCCCTCGATTACGACCTGGCTCACCTCGATACGGCGCCGAAGAGCAAAATCTGGAATAGAGTGTGGTTCGAGCCGGCAGAAGTCCACCGTCGCGCCAGCACTGACCGGACGCTTACCTTGCTCGATGTGCCGCTGCGCGCGCAAGTCGTGGCGAGCAAACTGGTCCCGAACCCCAAAGGAAAGCCTCTCGAAGACGACCCCGACCGGCCGCCGCATCGTTCTCTCCAACTCGAGATGGAGTGGATCACCAAGAATTATCCCGCGATGGCCCAGGAAGTCCTTGCCACTCCACCCGCGGAAGCCAATGTTGGTTCGCGGGTTCTCGTCTTCGAGGAACTCCAGCGGCTCGCCTTGATGTCGGCTCTTGCCGAGGTGTTGCAGGATCAAGGCCGTCCCATGCCCTCGTGGATGCAGGGAATCCAGGTCAAGCCCTGCCCGGTGCCGCGAAAGACGCCTTATCCTTACGTTACGAAGTGGACCTCCGACAAGAAGAATAGCAGGTGTTGGGGTGGCGTCACCTTCAATGTGTCCGAGAAAGCCATCCGCCGGAGCGAGAAGGACGCCGAGGCAGACACTCTCGCGCCGCTGGTCCAGCGTGCTATTGCCTTAACTCCGTCGCTGACTCGCGTCAGCTTCGAGCACCAGGGCAAACGCTATCACGCCGTCGCACTGCCCGGCAACGACACGCGCGAGTTCGGTGCCCTCCAGATGGCAGCGGCCGACCTGCGGCTGCCATTACCCAACGGCAAGGACCTTTCTCTCAAGCGGCAGCATAGCTCCTACTGCGAACAGAGCGACGTTCTCGGCACTGCCTGGACTCTCGATTTGCCGCGCCTGGACACCATCCCTCACAATGTCCGTCGCGACGAGAAGGGGGGCAGACGCTGGGACACGGTCTGGCGGCTCACGTCGCCCCTGCAGTCCTGCACGGCCACCTTCTCCGGTCTCCGTTTCGTGCCGGAGGTCAACGGTGAGGTATGGGCGCCCGACCAGCCTGGCCTCGTACTCGCCATGTTCTCCAGCGACGATCCCAGCCTCGGAACCAACGTTGTTCTGCTCCGCGACGGCCGTCGCTGGTATTTCGACAAGGCCGATCAGTTCAGCGCCGTGCGCGATGGCTCGCTGACGGTCCGCTACCTCCGCAACGACAGGCAACAAGTCATCGCTCTCGAAGCCTTGCAGAACAAGAAGAAAATCGCCGAGGTGAAGCTGGATTACGACGAGAATGGCCGGGTCCGCCTGGCCAGCGCCGGCAGCGGCGAGCGGGTCCAGTATCACTACGTAGGCGGCCTGCTGACACGCGTCTCCGGGCCTCAAGGATCCATCGAGTACCGCTACACCAACGGTCTGATCGCCGAAGTGCTGCACGACG
>JBBSDR010000825.1:0-4221 GCA_038240465.1 Gemmatales bacterium | reverse complement strand
TCGGCGAGGAGGGCAATGGCTTTCGCATCGCCATGGGGACACTCGTCAGCGGCCGGATCAGCGTTGCCTCTGGCTGCCTGGGAGTGATCGAGGATTGCCTGGCGGAAGTGATCGAGTACGCCAAGATGCGACAGCAGCACGGCAAGGAGATCGCCCGGCATCAACTGGTGCAGGAACACATCGCCAACATCGAGATGGATCGGCTGGCGTCCGAAGCGCTGGTGATGAAGGCGGCAGAGGCGAAGGACCTGGCTCAGACGTCGCCGACGGCCGAGAACCGGGCAGCGGCGGATTTGCTGGCGGCCCAGGCGAAGCTGTTCGCGTCCAATGCGGCCTGGGATGCGGCCGATCGCGCCGTGCAGGTGTTCGGCGGCCGTGGCTGGTCCACCCTGTATCGCGTCGGCCGGCATCTGATGGACGTGCGCGTTTGCCGCATCTATGAGGGGACCGACGAGATCCTCAAACTGAAAGTGGCGGCGGCAGTTCTGGGCAAGGAGTACGAGGCCTTCAAGTGAGCGGATTTGACCAGCCCCGAGCGCAAGCGAGCGGGTCCCGAAGAAACCCGCTCGCTTGCGCGCGGGGCTGGGATTGAAACTACTTCTCCACGATACTTACCGGGAGAGGGTCAATCGTCCTCGTAGTCCCTTGCGAGACGTTTCTTCTTGCGTTTGGGTTTGGAGCCGCCTTGCATGCAGACGATGAGGACGACCACCCCGGCGAGCAAAGCGAAGCCGAAAACGCTGACGCCGATGATGACCGGCGCACTCAAGCCGCCCTCTTCCTTGCTTCCGGAAGACGAACCGGTGATCGGCTTGAAGCCCGGAACTGAGGGCGGCGTGATGCCGTTGGCTCGATCGTTCCAGCCGACGGGGCCATTCGTGAAAAGCGAGCCGCAGCCAGGACAACGTACGGCGTTCGGACTCACCTTGGCGTTGCATTTCATGCAGTGATATTCGACGATCTCACCACCCGGGATATTTCCTCCTTGCTGGCCAAGAACGCCGATATTCCCGGGCATGCCGCCGATGTTTCCCACGTTGCCGACGACTCCGCCGACATTACCGAGGTTGCCGGCGTTCCCCGGGAGTCCGCCCACATTGCCGAAGTTCCCGGCGACTCCAGCAACATTGCCAAAGTTACCAGGGACTCCGGCAACACCGCCAGGATTGCCTGCAACGCCGCCGACGTTGCCGAAGTTGCCAACGTTTCCCACGTTGCCGGGGATTCCGCCGACATTGCCGCCCACCCCTGCACCGGGAAAAGTTGGCGGACGAGGAATGCCACCGCCGCCGGCTCCTCCCGGAGGGGACGGAAAGCCCGGGGGGCGTCCGGGCTGTGCGGCCGTCGATTGCATCAGACACAACACACCGATCAGGCTCGCCGCAGCCAGCAGGCGCCAGCGCGAGAAATGGCGGACTGGAGGATTCATGGGGACTCCGAAAATCGCATGCGGAGAGATTAAAACGATATTCTGAAGTTACCGAACCGGACGAAGCCGATCAAGGAAAATCCGTCGCCGTCGCGCGGTTGCGGAGGCGCTGACGACAACACGAATGCGCCCTTGAAAACCAGTCTCTTGTACTCCTCCTGCCCCGGGGGCAAGTATAATACAGTCCACCCCCAAGGAGGTTGCATGCGCGCGCTGCTGGAAATGAAGGCCGACGAACTGCTGCTCTGGCTCCAGGACCAGGGACAGCCCCCGATGCGCGCCCGCCAGATTCGCCGCTGGCTCTTCGAGGGACGGGCCGAATCCTTCGCGCAGATGAGCGATTTGCCCCGGACGCTGCGCGAGGCCCTCGCCGCGGAATTCAGCGTCTTTTCCAGCCGAATCGAGCGATCTTTGGTCGCCTCCGACGGCACCAACAAGCTGCTCCTGCGCCTGGCCGACGAGCATCTCGTCGAGTGCGTCCTGCTGCATGAAGAGGACCGCCATACCGTTTGCGTCAGCACCCAGGTCGGCTGCGGCATGGGCTGCGTCTTTTGCGCCAGCGGCCTGGGAGGCGTCGAACGCAACCTGACGCCGGGCGAAATCCTCGAGCAGCTGATCCGGCTGCGGAACCTTCTGCCGGCGGAACAGCGTCTCACTCACATCGTCGTCATGGGCATGGGCGAACCGCTGGCCAACCTCGAAAACCTGCTCGCCGCTCTCGACGTCGTTACCGCCAAGGACGGACTCGGCATCGGCCAGCGACACATTACCATCTCGACCGTTGGCCTGCCGGCGAAGATGAAACGTCTCGCCGACCTCAAGAAGCAGTATCACCTGGCCGTCTCGCTGCATGCGGCCACCGAAGCCCTGCGGACGCAGATCGTGCCGACGAACGACAAGACCGGCCTGGCCGACATCCTCGAAGCGGCGGATTATTTCTACGCCCAGACCAAACGGCAGGTGACTTACGAATATGTCATGTTGCGCGGTCTGAACGATCAGCCGACTCATGCCGAGGAGTTGGCCCGGCTGCTGCATGGCCGGCAGGCGCACATCAACCTCATTCCGTTCAACGACGTCGAGGGGTTGCCGTATCAGCGTCCCTTGCAGACGGACCTGACGGAGTTCGTGGAGCGTTTGCGGCGGCGCGGCCTGGTGGCCCATGTGCGTAAGCGAAAGGGGGCCGACATCGACGCCGCTTGCGGACAACTGCGGCGTTCGGCACTTGTGCAGGTGGGAGTTCCGGCGCCGGCCGAGTAGACTTTGTTCCTGATCCAGTGGCGGCAAGTTGGAAACTTGCCGCCACTGGCGGCGCGAACCGGAACTTGTGCAGCGGCGAGGGGTTCAATCATTCAGACTGGAGGGACGGCTCCCCCGGCCGCTCCAGGCAGACCTGCGAGGAATCGAGTGGCAGCGCTCGGCGAATCCAGTGCGCAGCTTGCTCTGCGCGATCCGGACATTCGCCTGATGCTGCGCGTTCGGGCGGACGAACCGGGCGCGTTCGAGGAACTGGTCACGTCGTACCAGCACCGCCTTATCGCTGTCATGCACCACCTGGTCGGGAGTAAAGAGGAAGCCGAAGACCTGGCCCAGGAAGTTTTCCTTCGCGTCTATCGAGCGCGTGAAAAATATGCTCCGCAGGCCAAGTTCTCGACCTGGCTGTTCACCATCGCCAACAACCTCGCGCTCAACGCCCTGCGCTCGAGACAGCGCAAGCCCGTCGTGCCGCTGGCGGTCCACGACTCCGGTCCCCTTGGCCCTCGCCCCGCCGAGCAACTGGTCCACGACCGGGCGGCGCAGCCGATGCAGCGGATGCAGCAGCAGGAACTGGCGGCTATCATCCAGGTGGCCATCCAGGGACTCAACGAACGCCAGCGCATGGCGGTCATCCTCAACAAGTTTGAGGACATGAACTACGCCGAGATCGCCGAGGTGATGAACCTGTCAACCAAG
The DNA here is from genome assembly GCA_038240465.1 of Gemmatales bacterium. Classification (GTDB taxonomy): domain Bacteria; phylum Planctomycetota; class Planctomycetia; order Gemmatales; family Gemmataceae; genus JBBRIK01. The sequence continues at coordinate 839 of JBBSDR010000825.1, read as the reverse complement.
GCGGTCAAGTCGCTGCTGAGCCGGGCGCGAATGAACCTGCGCGTTGCCTTGCAAGCGTATGTGTACATGGATGGCGAAGCGATGCCGGAAGTCAGCAATACCGAAGACGATTGAACGGGCCAAACATGAGCAAACCATCCCCCCTGAGCGAAGCCGACCGCGAGGAACTCGTCGCCTACCTCGACGGCGAACTCGACGAAGAACAGGCCCATTCGGTCGAGGCCAGGATCAGTCTCGATCCGACGCTGCGCGCCGAGGCCGAAACTCTCAAACGCGCCTGGGACATGCTCGACTATCTGCCCAAACCCGAGCCGTCGGCGAGCTTCACGAATCGGACCCTCGACCGCATCTCGATCCGCGAGACGGCCAATGCTCTGCGGCCCGCGCGCAAGGTCCCGCGCTGGGTCCTCGCCGCCGGCTGGGCGGCGGCCCTGGTGCTGTCCGTCCTTGGCGGCTATCTCGGCGCGGTCCGAACCATCGCGCCTCGTCCGGGAGACCGCGAGTTGGTCCGCGAGTTGCGCCTCATCGAGAACCTGCGTTATTACGAAGCGGCCGACTCGTTGGAGTTCCTCCGCGAGTTGGATCAGCGCGACCTGTTTGGAGACGATTCGCTGGATTCATGAGGTCCCATCATGCGCCGCGCCGTTCAATCCTTGCTGTTTCTCGCCTTCGCGCTGGCCGCCCTGGGCGCTGCTCTGCCCGAGCCGCTGTCCGGAGATAGTGTCACGCGCGACGATCCCCTGGCCTGGAACCAGCATCTGCTCGACCAGTGGCGGAACAATCCCCGGCATAAAGACCACACTGCTCGTTTGCAGCAAGACCTGGAACACTTCTGGAAG
>JBBSDR010000824.1:0-4224 GCA_038240465.1 Gemmatales bacterium | reverse complement strand
CCGCTTCCTGCGCGACGTTTCGCGGCGATTTCCAGCACTCCTCCCGATAACAATCGACGAGGATTCGGCAGGCTTCCTCAGTCGAGTCGGTGAGCGTCAGCAAGCGCACGTCCTCGGCATCAATCTTGGCGTGGGTCAGCAACTGGTCCTTGACCCAGTCGATCAGTCCGCGCCAGTAGGAGGAGCCGTAGAGAAGGACGGGAAAGCGGTGGATCTTGTGCGTCTGGATCAGCGTCAGCGACTCGAACAACTCGTCCAGGGTGCCGAAACCGCCGGGAAAGAGGACGAAGCCCTCGGAGTATTTGACGAACATGGTCTTGCGGCAAAAGAAGTAGCGGAAGTTGATCGACACATCGACATAAGGATTGACGGACTGCTCGCGAGGCAGTTCGATGTTGCAGCCGATCGACAGGCCGCCGGCGTCGCGGGTGCCGCGATTGGCGGCCTCCATGATGCCGGGTCCGCCTCCGGTGATGACGGCAAATCCCGCCCGGGCCAGACGACGGCCAAGATCGCGGGCCGCCGCATACATCGGATCGCTTTCCGGAGTGCGGGCGGAACCGAAGACCGCCACGGCCGCCCCCACCTCGGCCAGCGCATCGAAGCCGTGGACGTATTCGCCCATGATGCGCAGTACCCGCCAGGGGTCGTGGTGCGTGAACTCCGCCTGTTCCGGCACTCGCGCCACCGGCTGAGCATGTTTGGGCCTTTGCAGCAGCAGTTCGTCTTCGGTCTTCTGCCCGGTTCGAGCCGTCCGGCTGAGTGATACATTGGGGATCGCGTCCGCGGCCCCACCGGCCGGAGGCGTGTGCGAGGCACCGGGAGAGGAAGGACGGGATTGTTTTTTGGCCATGATCGTTCCGGGTTCAGAGAGAAGGATCGGCCGCTACAGGGTGACGTTGAGAAGTGGATCGAGTGTACCGGGAGGCAGCGCGTGAGCCAGGAGACGGCTCAGGACGCCGGCCGCCTCGGCATAGCGGTTGTTGCTGGGTTCGCCATGCTTCAGGCTCAGAGTATCGCCGACGTGCAAGTAGCCAGCCAGAAGCAGCAGCGTGAAACGGGCCGGATCGTTCCGCAGCAGCAGCCGCAGGTCGGTAAGGACAAAGTCGAGTGCCGAGCGGCCACTTCCTTCCGCCGCTCCCGCCAGCAACTCGGCCACTTCCGCGAGGAACTGTCCTTGCCAGCGGCCCCGAGGGAAGGGAGCATCAGCTTCTGGTGCAGGAACCGATTCCAGCAGCAGCGTCGGACAGCGTTTCTCGCGTTCGCGAACGGTGACGCGGAAATGACGCGGCAACTCCGGGCGGCTGAGGTCGTCCAGCGCCAGGAGTTGCTCGTCGGGTCCACCGGCCAGGCGCTCGAACTGCCGGCCAATCTCGTCGCCGAGGACGGCGAGGTCGGCGGGTCGGAGGACTCCGCTGGGGTCCTCCAGTCGAGGTAGGCCAGTGGCCGAGTCCTCACCATAACGCAAGGTCATGCTCGTCATGAGTTGCCTCGCCGGGTTGGGAACGACAGCGAAATAACGGGTTGCCGCTTGCGGCTTGGCGGGGAAATCGCCAAGCCGCAAGCGGCAAGAAGTTATTCCGTCGTCGGTCCTTAGCTCAGGTGCGCCAGCCGGCCCTTGAGGGTCAGGAACCAGCGGTCCTCGTTCAGCAGATCGTCGCGGAGCATCTGACACAGATCGTCCATCTCCGGATGAAGTTCCTGGTTGAGCAGTCCGAAGAGCAACGTCCAGATGACCAGCGTGTCGAGGTTGTACGGTGTCGGCGTGACGCCTTCCTTGAGCAGCCAGGTCGGCTCTGCTCCGAACGGGTCCTCCGTCCCATCGATGCCCCCGGTTTCTTTCACTTCCTCACGCAGGACAGCGTTGCCGAAGCCGAACGCCGTCGAGGGCAGAATGATCGCATCCGAGACATGGGAAGACTTGTTGACCAGATGGGTCAGCGGCCCCAGCGCGCTGCGCAAGGTGTCCTCGGTCAGCGCCGCGCGGGCCTCGTCCTCGTCTTTGAAGAGCATGTCTATCTTGCTGAGGACCAGCACGACCGAGACGGGTTGCTCCTTGGTCCGCAGCCGCAGCGCTTCGCGGAGATACGCGCTGGTGATGCGCAGGTCGTTGGAGTAGCGGCGGCGGTCGCGCTGCGACGGATTGGGGGGCAGGCAGGGGATGACCGCCCACAGAACGTGGGTATCGACCAGCGTCTTGATGTACTGATCGTAGCGGGATTGCTGCTCGGTGGTGGAGTCGGGCAGCGTGTGGGTCAGCACCTGGCCAATCACCTCACGCATCTTGTAGATGACGCGCTGTTGATCGCCGTCGTAGAGATAGTAGCGAATCTGTGAGGCATCCAGCGTGGGGGGCAACCCAAAGGTCTGCAGGACGCGCTGGGTTTCCTCGGCCTCGCGAATCATCTGAGCGACCTCGCGCGGGTCGCCGACATCGACGTGCAGCCCGGAGGGGAAGAAGTCGCCGACCGGGCCTTCGCTCAGACTGCGGAACAGGGCCGTCTTGCCGGCCCGGCCGCGGCCGATGCAGCCGGCTCGCACTTCGCAGACGTCGGTGTCGCCCTCCTTGTGGAAGAACGCTCCGGAGAGGGGAGCATTGTCCCGTTCGAGGTCGCTTTCTTCGTGAGTGACAAAGGTGTCTCGTGTATGTAAAACCGTCATGGTCTGCCTCCGAGGTGATTGCTCTGGCGCCGGGGTGTTCGATTGCTCAGGACAGATTGTCCGAGACACGGTACGGCTTGCGCGAACCGGCCTGGGCCATGGCGTCAGCCGCCTCGCGCCGGTCGGGCCGTCTCTGCACGGGGACGGCTGCCGTGCTGGTGTGTTCAACCGCGTGAGGCGTGGCGTCGGCGATGGCGCGGATACGGCGGAGACGACTCCCGGCCAGTTTGCGCGTGACGTCGAGCATCGTCAACAACGGCAGGAAGACCGCCGTGAGGATCACCGCCGCAGTCAGACCAAAGGTCTGCGACTCGGTCGAGGGAAGCATGTCCCTGACAGCAGGAAATGAGTCAAGCACGGCGACGCATTCGACCGGCAACAGTTCGGGACGGAACCACAGCACCGCCCCGGCCGCGAGTAGCGCGATCAGGCTCACGCGCAAGGTCCAGGTACAGAGTTCCAGGATCAGTTTGCGCGTACCCGAGAAGGGCAGGCAGAGTAACAGAAGAAAGCCGGCGGCGGCCCAGATCAGGATGTGCTCGACCATGCCTCGTCCTCTTGGGGTGTTATCTTGGTGAAGTTGCGGCTGCACCGCAACTTGGGGAGTACGGCTCGATACAGTTCAAGGAATGCAAACGGTATACCGGGAGAAAAGACCGGTAAGTGCGGGCGAGGAAACCGTGTCAATGCGGGTGCTGAGTCCAGACAGATCGCACGGCAGGTTTCACCGGGTGAGAAGTCGGCTGCTCATCTTTTCCACCGGGCGAAGCTCGACCGCAGGCAGAGATTTCTGGCCTTGTCCCCGAGCGAGAACTCCCGGAAAGAATAGTCCGCAAGCTGGGCTGGCAGCCCGCCTCTTGCTTTTCGTGTCGATTTGGCGAAGATAATCGAATCCGCCGCTGGCCCGAGGCGGTTTCGGGCGAGCATGGCGGGGAGGAGAATTCTGATGACGCCGTCGCCCGTTTCGGATTCGATCTCCATCGCCTATCACGATTACTTCGCGGTGTTATGTTCGTTCGACGACTCCCAGTCGATCCGAACGGGGCGATGTCTCGATCGGCACCGGAAGATCCCCCAGTACGAGTTCATCGAGAGGGATTTCACCAGGGTCTGCCGCAAATATCGCAAGCTGGTCGAGAAGAATGAGGCGGACGCTCGCAAGAGCAAGGGACGTCCCACTTCTCTGGCGGAATACCTGTTCAATCCAGCCTGTTTCGTCGCGTTCGGACACTCCGACAACCTGGGGATCGTCCTGGTCGATGACGTCGATCCCTTCCTCTCGATCACGGCGGAGTGCGACTCGGTCCTGGAAAACACAACCCTCGCGTTCTGCCCAACCCTGAAATCCCTTAAACTTGAAGCCGGCTCACGCAGTCCGTTCTGCGAACTTCACACGCTTCTGGACGGCCCCCTGAACCCCGCCGCCGAAAAAGATAGTTTTCCTGTCACCCATCATTCCTTTGAGCTGAATCGCCCTCTCGTCGTCCTGACAAAGTACAAGGTGGGCGGGTTGGCTCAACTGGCATGGGGAGGCGTCCTTCAGCAGGCGATCTTTCGAGCAAT
>JBBSDR010000823.1:0-4228 GCA_038240465.1 Gemmatales bacterium | reverse complement strand
TGGTCCACCTCCGTCCTGGACGGTATTTCGCATAGGTGGATCATGGGCATTTTCTTGTAGTTGTCCTCTGGTCGCTTGTTCATCACGTCGCCCCTCCCCAAAATCCGTGACGGTCAGGAGAAAGCCATGCCATACATGCTGAGCATCGAACGCATTGCCCGCACCGAGGCGTTGCTGGAAGGCATTGAGCAGTGTCTGGAACTGAAATTCGGCGCGGCGGGCCTCCAACTCATGCCGGAAATACGCCAACTGACCGACGTCGAAATCCTCCGGACCATTCTTCAGGCGATCAAGACCGCAGCCAGCCCGGAGGAGCTGCGCCGGGTCTGGGCGCCGTGAGTGAGTTGGCGTACCCGGCAGCTTGCTTTGGGATCCGACCTCCGTCACGATGCAACCATGAGAGTCTGCGAACTCATCATGACCTGGGCAGGATTGATGGCCTTATACAGGCCCTTGTTAGCAGTGATCTCAAACGCTTTCGGGACCGACTCGATTCCCTCCAGGACATGGGTGATCGTCGCTGCCAGGTGAACACGACCGGAGGCAACCAGCCGGACGGTATGTTCGAGATGCGCCTGAGTGCTGATGTCCGGGAACAGATAACGCAGGCTGCGCTCGCGCATCAAATCGACGTTCAACGAGAGCGGACCACCGAACCACGAGACACCGATGATCTTCCCTCCCGAGCGCACAGCGTCCAGGGCTTGCAACAGCGTTTGATGCCCGGCCAGCCCCTGCTTTGGACTGCCGCCGGCGCACTCGAAGACCACATCCGCGCCGTTGCCTCCCGTCAGATCGCGGATAGCTGCGATCACGTCTTCCGTGCGCGCGTTGAGAGCGTGGTCCGCCCCAAGTTGGCGCGACATCTGACACGCCTCGTCACGGACGTCCACGGTGATAACCAGACCAGCGCCGCTCAGACGGGCGATCTGCAAGCACTCCAGTCCCATGCTGCCCTGTCCCAGGATCACCACCGTGTCCGCCATCCGCAACTGGGCCGTCTCCACTGCCGCCACGCTGTCGCTCAGGGACTGCAAACAGGCGGCCTCACTGGTGGAAATCCGATCGTCCACACGGACGAGGGCGATTTCCGGCAACACCGCCCGTTCGGAGAAACACCCGGGCAGATCGAAGCCGATGACCGGTCCCTTGCGGCACAGATCGCTCCGCTCCGTGCGGCACAGCGGGCACTCGCCACAGGGCAACTTGGCCCGCGCCGCGACCCGCTCGCCAGGTTGAAACCGGCTGGCTCCGCGGCCACTTTCGAGGACACGGGCGCAGAACTCGTGGCCGAACAGTTGGATCGGCGCCTCGGTTTCCAGCCGGCGTTTGATGCGCTCGTAGGCCAGGGTCGGGATGCCCAGCGCCAACTGCGCCTCGGTGACACTCGGTTGGACGCAGAGAGGTTCCACCAGAACGTGGCCCGGACCACAGACAGGCTCGGGGACGTCGTCGAGCCGCATGTCGTTGAAGGCGTGAAAACGCCAGGCTTTCATCGTCTTCATGGCTGCATCCTCTGACGGCTGAACTTCTGGAGACTGGGACAATCGGCCGGCACCATCCCGCGCGCGCCGCCCGCCGACATGGTCACCTCGCCCACATAAATGTCGCCCTGCGAATCGACCCAGATGCCATGCGGAGCGAAGAAATCACCGGCCACACAGGGGTTCTGTCCCCCGCCCCAACGGGCCTTGAGCGAGCCGCTCGCATCGAAGACGCTCAGCCGCCCCCCGGGAGCGCTGTCAGGCGCAGTCGTGCCGGGCCACATCCCCGCGCGAAAGCCCAACTCGGCGACGTAGACGTCTCCCTTGTCATCAATGAAGACCTGACATGGCCGGGCCACATCCGTCCATTGCGTGAGATACTTGCCATCGGGCGTGAAGAGTTGGATGCGGCTGTTCTCGCGGTCGGCCACATAGACCGTTCCCTGGCGGTCAACCGCGATGCCGTGGGGCAGGTGAAACTGACCGGGTCCATCCCCCGGTTCTCCCCATGAGAAGAGAAGCCGGCCGTCGGCAGCGAACTTGTGGACCCGCGCGTTGCCGTAGCCGTCGCTGACGTACATTTCCCCTTCCTGTGACAGTGCCAGGTTGGTCGGATAATGAAACGGCGGCGCAGAGCGCTGGATGGTGCGATAGTCCATGCTGGCCGCGCCGGTGTCGGAGGCTTTGCCGCTCTCTCCCAGGGTCAGCACCAGCGCGCCATCGGGGGTGAACTTGCGGACGGTGTGGTCGAGATCGTCGCTGCAATAGACGGCATCATCCCGCCCGATGAAGATGCCGTGAGGACGAACGAATACGCCTTCTCCCCACGAACTCGCGAACGTGCCATCGCGGTTGAAGATCATGACCGGATGCTCGCCGCGATTGAACACATACACCCGGTCGCGCGAATCGACGGCCACGGCCGCCACTTCCGTCCAACTCCAGCCGGGAGGTAGTTGCGCCCAGTGGTCGTTGGCCTCATAGCCAAATTCTCGGCAGTGTCCGGTCGCTATCATGGCTCGTCCTTTCGTTATCGCCGATCAGGCGGGTTTCTCGTCCGGCGTTTCCGGCATCATCCAGGCGACGCCCGCCGCCGGTAGGAACAGGAACCCAGCGTAGAACAATGCCAGGCGATAATCTCCAACTTTGGAAAACAATCCAAAGATAACAGTTCCCAGGCCGGCGGCGATGCGGCCGATGTTGTAGCAGAAGCCTGCGCCGGTGGTCCGCAACAGCGTGGGAAACAGCGGCGGCAAATACATCGTGAACAGCGCGAATACTCCCTGACTCAGTCCAATCGCCACATAGCCGCACCAGAGAGTATCTTGTTCGAGCGGCGCGACATAGGTCGCGAACATCGACGCCCAGTAGCTCAGACAGAGACAGGCAATGGCCCGGCGATAGGTCAGCCAGCGCGCCAGCCAGGCCGCCAGGAAATTCCCCGCGATGGATGCCACCGCCACCAGCCAGATCATCTTGCTCACCAACTGTCCCTTCTCTTCATCGGTCCAGCCGTCCAGTTCGGACAGGTTGCGCACATGCTGCGGAAACCAGAACAGGAACGCCCAGTGGGCCGTGAGCGCCAGCGAGCAGACGAGCAGCGTCAACAAGGTGGTACGCCGGACTGAGCCGCGGAACAACTCCACGAACTTCGGCTCGGCATGGGCGGACTGTTTCTTGGCCGTGTGCCATTCCTCCGTCTCCGGCACCGCCCGGCGAATCCACAGGACCAGCAGCGCCGGCAGCACGCCGACGAGGAACACGGTCCGCTTGGGCTGGGCGGCGAGCAAGAAATTCGCCAGGCTGGCCAGCATCACGCCCAGGTTGACGCCTGTCTGAAGGACAGCCGCCAGCCACGGCCGCCACTGTCGCGGCCAGGTTTCCGACAGGAGCGAGGCACCCACCGCCCATTCGCCACCGATCCCCAGGGCTGCCAGAAAGCGAAAGATCAGCAGTTGCCACCACGTCTGCGCGAAGTAAGACAGTCCGGTGAACAGGGCGTAGGTGAGGATCGTCAGCATCAAGGCCCGGCTGCGGCCCAGGCGGTCGGCGATACGTCCGAAGAAGCCTCCGCCCAGCGCCCAGCCGATCAGGAAGGCCGCCTGGATCCAGGAACTGTAATAGCCGACGAGCGGATCCTTCTGGTCGGCGATGCCCAGCAGTTCAGCGACGAACGGAGCGGCCACCAGGACATACAGGTGCATGTCCAGGCCATCGAACAGCCAGCCGAGCCAGGCCGCGATGCCGGATTTCCACTGCCGAGAGGAGAGGTCCCGCAGGTGCGTCACTTCCCGATCGGGGGCAAGACTGACCGCTGCGGGCTGGGGTGTATCCATGAACGAAGTCACTTTCCAGGGACGACCGGCCATCGAGACTAACAGGCGCGATTCCGTTTCGCAATAAGCGAATCCTCACTACCGGGGCCATTACTGGCTCCGCTCGCCGGGCGAATCGGACACTCGTTCACAGTAGAATTAGAGTGGCAACTTCAGGCGGTCCCCGTGGAGAAAGCCGCATGCTTCGTCTGGCGGTCAGCGCTGCAAATGAGACACTCTGTCGAGAGATTGCGCCCCGGCTGCGCGGAGTCATGCTCGAGACATTCAGCGAGGACGCCCTGCGGACGTGTGATGCCGCTGTCTTCTTCAACCAGCCAGACAGGGACGGCCTGGAGATCGAGCGTGTGCTGCAAGCCGGTAAGCCTGTCCTCGTGGCGGCGGAAGTGTGGTGGGCGAGCGCGGGCTTGT
>JBBSDR010000822.1:0-4232 GCA_038240465.1 Gemmatales bacterium | reverse complement strand
TCCCGGCGAGACGCTGACGGCCAAGGTGGTCGTGCAGTCCAACGGCACGCAGAAGTTCGTCGTGCCGGTGACGTTGCAGATCGGCCAGAGCCTCGACTTCACCGGCGGATCGCCGGCACCGGCGGTCAGTCCCGTGATGCCCGCGGCGGCGGCGTCGAAGGCGAGGGCCATCGCCACCATGCCGGTGATGACCCTGGAGTCCGCCGATCCGGAGTCGCTGCCGGAGCCGGTGTTGCAGCCGCGGCGCCGCCAGCAAGGCTTCGGCATGCACTGGCTCGCGGCGGCTGGTTTGGCGCTGGCGCTATTGATCCTCATCGTCCTCGACCTGACTCGCAAAGCGGAAGCCGGTCCTCCCGAGGGAAAGGGGTCAATGATCCCTCCCGGGAAAACTCTCGCCGAGTTTCTGATGGAGACGGCCCCGAAACTGCGCGTGGGACTCGGAGACGATCAACGTTGGGGACTGTCGCTGATTGGCGTGAAAGATCCGAAGAACCCGAAGGAAGAGAAGAGACTCACTTTCGGCCGCAACGGTGAGACGAACAATACGGTCGTCAAGATCAACGATGCCGAATACATCTTTGGTTTAACCACTTATAGCAAGATCCAGGTCAAGACGGGGCCACGGATCGAGGCGATTCCGGACAAGATGTGGTCAACAACGGTTCACTACATCGAGGTCGGGATCGATGTGACCCAACATGTCCTCCTGGTTCCGGGTGCCTCGGAGAACCTCGAAAACGCCCTGATTTACTACACCATCGAGAACAAGGGCAACCAGCGACCCGAGGTTGGACTGCGCGTGCTGCTGGACACCTACATCGGCTCGAACGACGGCGTGCCGTTCACGATCCCCGGCCGCAAGGGTTTTATGGACACCATGGCCGTCCTGCCGGCCAAGGATGTTCCAGATTTCATCGAGGCCGTTGAGGATCCCGATAACCTCAAGGACCAGGGGACCGTTGCTCGATTGGTCTTGAACCTCAAGGGGTTGGAACTGCCCGAGATCGACATTCCTGAACTGGATCAGCACAGGAAGCAGAAGGTAGACAGGACGGGCAAGAAACTCTTTTCCCACAGGTATCCGGCTGTCGGTGGATTCTCTCCAATTACCAGACTGGTGATCTGCCAGCAGCCGGAGAACCCGCAGGTGAAATGGGAGTGGGGTGAAAGGGAAGGCGAGTTTCAGCCTATCGCGACGGCGCTGAAAAAAGATTCTTGCGTTGCCATGTACTGGGAGCCGACGCGCCTGGAAAAGAAAGAAAAACGCATCGTCGGCTTCACCTACGGTCTCAACTCCCTGGAGGTGAAGGAGGGAGAAAAGGGGACCGGCCTCGCTCTGACGACCAATCAGGCCGTCGCGGCGAAAAAGGAGTTCACCGTCACCGCCATCGTCTACAATCCCCGGCAGAACCAATCCGTGACCCTGGAATTGCCAGACGGACTCCAACTGGCGAAGGGCGAGGAGGGGGTCAAGACGGTTCCACAGGACGAAGTGGGCAAACCGCGCGCATCGGTCCACTGGAAGGTGATCGCGACCAAGACCGGCAAGAAGCAGATCAAGGCGAAGTCCGGCGCGACCGAGGCCGCTCCACGAACGGTCACCGTCAGCGCCGGGAGTTTGTTCGGCTGAGATGCCGCTTGCGGCTTAGCGGTGGCGCACGCTAAGCCGCAAGCGGCTGTCGCAGCGCCAGTTGAGGCAGTTATTGCATGAATTTTCGTCTCTTCATCTACTACTGTGCCATCTGTGGCGGCTGGGCGGCTTTCCTTGCCTGGGGCGTTTGCTACTTGCTTGGACCGGGCGTTCCCGGCAAGTACATGAGCGACAACCCGGAGACGCACGCGCTGCTCAAGTCGCTGGTCATCAGCATGATGCTCGGCTGCTTTGTCGCGGCTGCCGTTGGTCTGGTCGATGCTGCCCTGAATTCGGTCGGCTTCCAGCGGGTGCTGCGAACGCTCACCTGCGCCGTGGTCGGCCTTGTCGGCGGCGCAATCGGTGGATTGCTCGGGCAAGTGCTGGCCAGTGCTGGACTGCCCTTGTTCATCGGCTGGATGCTGGTCGGCACATTCGTCGGCGCCTCCATTGGCGTCTTCGACATCATCACGGCGCTGACGAGCAAGGGAGACATGAAGATCCCGATCAAGCGAACGCTGAACGGAGTCTACGGCGGCTTGCTCGGCGGCATCGCTGGAGGAATCCCCTTTGGACTCCTGAGCGCGCTAGGCAAGGAAGAGGATCCGTGGGCGCCACCGCTGCCGATGAGCAAACTGGCGATCGGCCTGGTGATCCTGGGCCTGTTGATCGGTGTGCTGATCGCGCTGGCCCAGGTGTTCCTCAAGGAAGCGTGGGTAACCATCGAGTCGGGACGGCGGGCGGGCAAGGAGATGATGATCAACAAGGACGAGACGGTGATCGGCCGGGCTGAAGGAACGGACGTCGGACTCTATGGCGAACAGGGCATCGAGAAGCAGCACGCCCGGATCGTCCTGAAGAACAACAGCTACTTCCTCCTTGACAACGAGACGCCCGGCGGCACGTTCCTCAACGGCCAACGAGTCAATGGACGATCGCCTCTGAAGAACGGCGACAAGATCCAGGTCGGCACGGCCGTCCTGCGGTTTGGCGAACGCCCGAAGAAAAAGTAGGAGTCAGGAGTCAGGAGTCAGGGGTCAGGAGTCAGTGGGGACCTCACGCCTCGCGAAACGCAAGCCGCAGATGGCTCGCTCTCTCCTGACTCCTGACTCCTGACCCCTCATGTGAGGTCAAGCATGCCCCAGGTTATTAGCTGCCCGAAGTGTCCGATGCGGATGCAGGTGCCGGACGACGCCACGGGTAAACAGGTCAAGTGTCCCAGTTGCCAGAACGTGTTCGTCATCGGCGCGGCACCTGCGCCGCAGCCGGTCGGCGCGGGCGTGGCGGCCGGCAGCGCGTCGGGGTCGGCCCCGCGTCCGGCGGCATCTGCTCCCACACCAGCGGCCGCGCCGCCGAAGCCGGCGGGAGCGCCGACCAAGTGTCCGGCTTGCGGTTCCGATCTGCTGCCCGGGGCCGTCGCGTGCATGGATTGCGGTTACCTGATCCAGAGCGAGACGGCCTCGCAGGAGATGGAAGGGCCGCCCAACCTCTGTCCCAATCCCGCTTGCGGCGTCGCCAATCCGCCCGGCGAGAAGAACTGCGTTCGCTGCTCCACGCCGCTGCCCATCGGCTCCGGCACCCTGCTCCACAACCGCTATCGCATCGAAAAGCTGCTGGCGATGGGCGGCTTCGGCGCCGTCTACCTCGCGACCGACACCAAGAGCGGCAACAGCCAGGTGGCCATCAAGGAGATGATCTGCGCCGATCAGCAGGAGTTCCCCATCCGGCTGAACTTCTTCCGTCGAGAGGCGGAGATCCTCCGCGCCCTGTCGTCCATTCCCGTCGTCACACGCTTCCACGATCTGATCGAACAGGGCCAGAGCGCGTACCTGGTGCTGGAGTTCATCAAGGGACAGGACCTCATGAAGATCATGGAGGGCAAGGGCAATCAGCCGTACCCTCTCGACCAGGTGATCGACTGGGGCCGGCAAATCTGCGACGTCCTCACCGCGATGCACACGCAACAGCCGCCGCTGATCCACCGCGATCTGAAGCCGGACAACATCATGCTTCTGCCGGACGGCAAGACGATCAAGATGATCGACTTCGGCACGGCCCGCGACCTGGGGCGGACAGCCAAGGAGAAGCAGGCGGCCAAGACGAAGGTCTACACCGAGGGCTACGCGCCGCCGGAGCAGATCATCGGCAAACCCGAGCCGCGTTCCGATCTGTTCGCCCTGGTCGGCACGCTCTATCACCTGGCGACCGGCAAGGCACCGGAAGGCTATCACACGGCCGACGAGATCGAGACCCAACTCACCGATGGGGCCAGCACCATTCCGGCGCAATCGCGCTGGTTCTACGAACTGATCAAGATCAACCTCGCCGAGGACATCAACGGCCGCTACTTCACCGCGAAGGAACTCAAGAGCGACCTGGAGAAAAAGCAGGTCACGCACGAACTGGCCTGTCCCAAGTGTCGGACGACAAACAAGGTGCGCGAGCCTTACTGCTGCAAGTGCGCCGAGCCGCTGACCGATCCGACCGCGCCCTGCTATCACTGCGGCAAGACCAATCGCATGGGCAGCCGCTGCTGCATCTACTGTGGAAACCGTCTGAGGTGAAACTCCCTGACCAGCCCCGAGCGCAAGCGCGGGGTTCT
>JBBSDR010000821.1:0-4233 GCA_038240465.1 Gemmatales bacterium | reverse complement strand
CGGCGGCGGTCGGGTCGGACTCGGCCAGCCGGCTCAGCCACCCTGTCACCTCCGCCCACATGGCCGCCGTGCCACGCATCTCCAGGCGACGGAGTGCAGGGGCCTCCACGGCTAGCACGCCCGCCAGAGCTTGCCAGTTGGCCTGAACGCTGATCACCTCGAAGGTGTTAAAGCGGTCGCGGGCCGGCTGGGTCGCGAGCCAGCCCAACTGGTCGCTCCACAAGGTAGGCAAATAAAAGACCTTGGCTTTGCGCTCGTGCGTGTCTTTCAGTAGGTTAGCGGCGGCCTGTGCCCTTTCGGCTGCCATAACATCGACGAACGGAGAGTCTTCCGCCAGCCCGGGCTGAGCCACCGGCCCTCCCGCTGTCTCCTCGCCGCGTCCTCCAACTCCCGGCGCTCCTGCTCACGCCGCTCGTTGTACAGTTGTTGTTGCTCGCGGGGCCCCTGTCCACGGGCGACGCCCGCCTCGTGGGACAACCCCCACAGGGCCAGGGCGGCCCCCAGGACGCAAGCCCGCGGGACGCGGAACAGATGGATGTCGAAGGAGTTCATCTCAATCCCTCTTCAGTGTGCATCTCGCACAAATGGCCTCATAAGCTCCATAAGTCGGCGCAAAATAGCCCCGCACGCCAGCGGCGGTCACGGCCGCACGGAGCAGGTAGTTCTTTATCAAGTGCCAGGCTAGTTGGCGAGAGGGAAAAAGGGTCAGGTTCATGTGCCGTCCTCAATGAATGAACCTGCCCCCTTTTCCCTCCGAACAGCCTCCGTATCTGCTGGCGGCTGCTCCGCCTCGTGCCAAGCGGCGCGGTGGAACGCACAGGCCTTGGCGACGACCCGGTCGTCGCTACTTTCCGTTAGTAGTATCCTTACGGTCCAACCCGGCGTGCGGGTCGAGACGCCCAGTTCAAGCTCAAGGAACTTTTCCCGGTATATTTTGATGCGCCGGACGGTGCGGATGTCAAGCCAACGGATGAACTTCGAGTAGCGCCAGGAACTCTCGTCGTGGGCGAGCCTCAGCCCTGTCGTCGGGACGAGGCTCGGGACGTAGCGGATTCCCCCGCTCGTCATCTCGATCAGGTAGGGATAGCCCCAGCCGAAAACGAGTTCGCGTAGGCCGGAGAGGGTCAAGACGGCCAAAACGGGCAACACCAACACCTCGGGGAATGGCAGTGGGGAGCGGCCCAGTTGGTAGTACACCGCCGCGCACGCCAGCAGCGCAGCGCCCCCTAGCAGAGTCCGTTTCCAGCCGGCACACCAGGGAGCCCAGCCGCGCCGGACAACGTACCGGCGCATCACGGGGCCGATCCTTGCCTTCCCACCCCACAACACGGCCAGCCGGGCCTTTAGACGGTCCACGGCAGCCTGCGCGTACGGCGGCTCCTCGCTACCCTCTCGCACCGGTAGGCCGAGTTGCCTCAGCCGGTCGCGGTAGGCCCGGCTCGCCAGCCGATTCCGCGACGCCTCGATCGAGCCGAGCAGGTTCTCCACCTCAGCGAGACGGGCCCGCAGCGCACTGCGCTTCCCTGAGTGGATGATCGCGACCAGGGTAGCCACGGCAGCGACGAGGCCCGCCGTCGCCGCCCCTTGCCAGGCAATGACAGTCAGCGATGCCACGAACACTAAGACGCCCAGGAGGCTGCCGGCGCACAACCCGAGGCTGAGCGAGTTGGAGAGTGTGCTGTAGACGGCCTGTTCCGCCTTGGTCAGCGCCCGCTCGCGCTGATCGAGCGGCTTCATCTCCCATTCGTCGCAGCGCGCCGGGAAGTGCGGCGGGATCACGAAATCGATGGCGCAAGCATTGCATCGCCAAAACGGCTCGCCGATCTTGTGGGGGCCGCCGCCAACCGGTTCGTCGGCGTAGCCGAGGTTGCGGTCGCAGTGTGGGCATTGAAGGACGCTCCGCGTGACAGTCGTCCATCTCAAACTCATCAGGCACCCGAGTACACTGGAGCAGCGAACCGATTCCGGTACTGCCGCCTTACAATTGATTACTCAGCTTTCCAAAGCCGAGTATGACGGACTTTCGCCGAGTCGCACGGTACTTCGCCGAGTGTCACGGCCTGTTTGCAGAGTAGCACAGTATCGGTGCGATTCTAGATCGTCACTGTAGGCCAGTCAACCAGTCTCTCTCCGGCAAAGAAAAGGGGACAGACCCCGAACCAAATTCAGCTTTATCATATAATTTGGTTCGGGGTCTGTCCCCTTTTCTTTGTGGTCACGACTCCCGTCCGGACGCGGGCCGGGGCCGCACGTCCGCGGCTGCTGGGCGGTCGATCTTGTCCTCGAGGTGAAGTGACCTGAGCAAGCGATCTGGTTTACGGTGGTTGGGGATTGACGGCGGGGAGCGAGCGCGGGAGGATGTCCGCGGCAGGCGGGAGGGTTCATTGGTGAGGAGGGATGAAGGTTGGCGATCCCCAGTAGCACCGCGCTGGCGATCCAGGAGATGGTGCGGGCCTTCCTGCCGCACTGCACCTTGCCGGAAAACCGGCTCATCAAGACCGCTAGCCCTTTGATCTCGGTTTCGCGATCCGGGAATTGGATAAGAATCATGATCGTGCCTCCCCAATCAGTCTACCAGAGGCCTCGCGAAAATGCAAAATCACATGCGAATACATGAACACACACCCTGCTGGAGCCAAAGGCCGACCGCCACCAGCACAGGCCGATGGTGTGCCGGCTCGCGCGGAAAAGGAGACGCAGCTCGATTCAGGAGGGCAAATAGCTTGAATCGAACTGCGTCCCCGTTCACCCCAAGCTCGAATCAGGAGGTTAAATAACTGGAATCGAGTTGCGTCCCCTTTACGCCCCCCCTCGGCAAGTCTCCTCAATCCGGCCTCGGAGCCGCGGAACACGGCGATCCCTTATGGTCTGTTTCGCAGCCGGGCTTCCAGGGGAGCGGATGCTCAGGCGAGGATGTCCTTGACGACCTCGCCGTGGACGTCAGTAAGACGGAAGTCGCGGCCGCTGAAGCGATAGGTTAGCTTCTCATGGTCGAGTCCGAGCAGGTGCAGAATGGTCGCGTGCAGATCGTAAATCGTACACACCTTCTCCGCGGCGTGAATGCCCATTTCGTCGGTGGCGCCGTGGAGGGTGCCGCCCTTGACGCCGCCGCCGGCCAGCCAGACGCTGAAGCCCTCCGGATGATGATCGCGGCCATCGCGTCCCGCCGAATGCGGCGTCCGGCCAAACTCGCCGGCCCAGACGATCAGTGTCGTCTCCAGCAAGCCCCGAGACTTCAAGTCCTTGATGAGTCCGGCAATCGCCTGATCGGTGTCGAGAGCGTTCTTCTCGTGTCCCTTCTTCAGGTTGCCGTGCTGGTCCCAGGTGCCGTTGGACGCCCCCGGAGGACAGGTGATCTCGACAAAGCGCACCCCGCGTTCGATCAGCCGGCGGGCTCGCAGACACTGAAGACCGTATAGCTTCTGCGACGGCACTTTCGAGTCGATGCCATAGAGTTTCTTCGTCGCGGCACTTTCCCGGTCGAGATCCAGCACGTCCGGCACCAGCGATTGCATGCGATAGGCCATCTCGTGATTGCGAATGGCCGACTCGACGGCGTCGTCGCCGCCGAGGGAGCGGCCGAACGCTTCGTCCTGCTGGCGGAGCAAATCGAGTTTCGCGCGCTGCACGCGCCGATCCTTGTCGGCGGGAACGAGGTTATCGAGAGGCGTACCGTCGGCGTGCAAGAGGGTGGCCTGAAAGCTGGCCGGCAGGAAGCCGCTGGAGAAGGTCTCCAGTCCGCCGCAGGGAACGACGCCGAAGCTGAGGACGACAAAGCCGGGCAGGTTGTGGTTCTCGCTGCCCAGGCCGTAGCTGACCCACGAGCCGAGGCTGGGCCGGCCGGCGTTGTTGACGCCCGTGTGCAGTCGCAGGACGCCGGTCGAGTGCAACGGCAAATCGGCCTTCATGGAGCGGATGACAGCCAACTCGTCGGCGCAGGAGGCGATGTGCGGAAACAGGTCGCTGATCGGCATCCCGGACTGTCCGCGCGGCTGAAACTTCCAAGGACTCCTGAGCCACTGACGGTTGCCGTTGGCGGTGGGATTGGTCGAGGTCGTGAACGGTTTGCCGTCCAGACTATCGAGCTTCGGCTTGGGATCAAACGAATCGACGTGCGAGACGCCGCCGTCCATGAAGCAAAAGATAACGTTCTTCGCCCGCGCCCGGACATGCGGCAGTGGCGAGCGGCGGGGTTCATCCCCACTGGCGTGGCTCGTCTCCGAGAGCAGAGCG
>JBBSDR010000820.1:0-4242 GCA_038240465.1 Gemmatales bacterium | reverse complement strand
GCGGCCCCCGCAGCAGGAAGGGAGCGTTCTGCTCCAGCTTCCGTTCGCCTTCCTGGAGATGAAGACTCTTCAGGGATTTCAGGGCAGTGGATTGTCCGAGCGCTTCCAGACCGACTCTGCCACACTGACTCGGTCCAAAGTACAGGTCCCGGAGACGCCCCAGGTTCGGGCTGTTCGCCAGGGCCACCAGGCTCCTGTCGCCGAGGGAGTGGTCGCTCGACAGACTCAGTCCCGTCAACTGCCGCGCGTGCGGCGAGGCCGCGAGGGCTTCGATGTCCGCGTCCGCCGGGTCGTTCATGTCGAACGCCAGGAAGCGCATCCGGCCAAAGGAGGGAGATTCCACAAGCAGCTTCAGGGAGCCAGCCGGAAGGAAATTCCCGAGCAGTACGAGTTTGTGCAACCTCCGGAGCAGGGTCGAGCGTGCCAGGGCTTGCAAACCGGGGGCTTCAAAGAACGACATGGTGAGGATCAGATGTCGGAGGTGCTTGAACTGCTTTGCTTCCAGCAACGGCAACAGTCCTTCATCCCGCAGCCGGTTGGCGCCCAGGTTGAGTTCCCGCAAACGCGGAAGTCGAGAAGACGAGGCCAGGGCCCGCATCCCTTCTGGTCCAAAGCGATTGGATTGCAGATACAACTCCGTCACCCGATGCAGATGGGGCGAGGCCGCCAACTGGCGCAGGTCGTCGTCGGTGAGTTCGTTGTCTCCCAGGTAGAGGCCATTCAGATAGGCCAGTTGGGGACAGGAAGCGAGCGCGGCCACATGGCCCCGCGCTTTCCGCAGGTGGACGCCGAGTAAGGGAAGGGCAGGCAACCACTCCGCCGCATGGGCGAGGAACGTCGCCGCATCGACCGTGATGAAGCGGAGCAAACCGCGGCGAAATTCCCAGTTGCTGACGACTCCGAGGAGCGGGCCGAGCCACTCGGCTTCATGCTGGAGCAAGAGGGCCTGAGCATCCGCCTCCAGCCCCAGACGCTGGGGACCCCAGGTTGACAGCCGGGCGGCGCGACATTGAAGGCGAATGAATGGGCCGCGCGGATCGCCTTGGTCTTCGAGCCAATCGGCGTAGACCATGCAATCCTGGTCCGTACCGGGACGTTCGCGAATTGCTTCGAGAAAAGCCTGATCCACGACTGCTCCTTATCAAGGAGGAAATACCTCAGACAATCAATCCCGTCGTTTCGGGATGTCCAGTCATCAAATTGAAATTCTGCACCGCGACCCCACTGGCGCCGCGGATAAGGTTGTCCTCGCAGACCAGCACCACGACGCGATCGCGGACCACGCGCACGGTGATATCGACGTAGTTCGTCCCGGTCGTGAACTTCGTCGCCGGCAGATGCTCGACGACGCGGACAAACGGCGCCTTCGCATAAAAATCGCGATACAGTTCGAGCAACTGTCCCTCCGAGACAGGCCGGCGCGGGGTGGCGTAGATGGTGCTGAAGATGCCGCGATCCATCGGGATCAGATGCGGCGTGAACAGGATCGACACCGGCTCGCCGGCCACATCGCCGAGGGCCTGCTCCATCTCGGGCGTGTGCCGATGCTGGCCGATGCTGTAGGCGGCCACGCTCTCGTTGCACTCGGGGAAATGCGTCGTCAGCTTCGGCGTCCGGCCCGCGCCCGAGACGCCGCTCTTGCTATCGACGATGATGCTGTTCAACTCGACATGCTTGCCGCTCACCAGCGGCGCCAGGCCGAGAATGGCCGTCTGCGGATAGCAGCCTGGATTCGCCACCAGTCGAGAAGTCGCAATCTCGTCGCCGTAAATCTCCGGCAAGCCGTAGACCGCCTCGGCCAGGTGCGCCAGGTCGTCGTGGCTCGCGCCGTACCACTGGGCGTAAAGGTTCGGATCGCGCAGCCGATAGTCGGCGCTGAGGTCGATCACCCGGATACCGCGATCGAGTAACTTCGACAGGCTCGCCATGCTCGCGCCGTGGGGCAGACAGCCGAAGGCGCACTCGACACCCTTGGCCAGCAGCTTATCGACCTCGAACGGCTCGCAGCGCAGCGCAATCCGCCCGGTCAGCACCGGATGCAGTTCGCTCACCAGCGGCGTCCCTTCCTGGCGCGAGGTGACGGCGACCAGTTCCACGGCGGGATGCCGCAGCAGAATGCGAATCAACTCAAGGGCCGTGTAGCCCGACCCTCCGAGGATGGCAACTCGTGGCATGATTGATTGTCGATTGTTTTCGATTGTTGTCTCGGGGACGATCCCTACCCTGTTCAGCAAGGTCATGGTATCGAGCAATCGACAATCTAAACTCGAAAATCGCAAATGGTCACTACCCTTCTCGCTGCCGCGGAAGACATTCGCCAGGGCCGGCGCACTCCCCTCGATCTCCTCGAACAATGCCTGGCGCGCATCGATCAACTCGAAGCGAAAATCCGCGCCTGGGTCTTCGTTGATCGCGACGGCGCTCGCGCCGACGCCGAGCGCCTGACGCGCGAGTTGCAGGCGGGACAGTATCGCGGGCCGCTCCACGGCATTCCACTGGGAATCAAGGACATCTTTGACGTCTTCGACTGGCCGACGGCGGCCGGTTCGCGGCTATGGAAGCAGAGTATCGCCCGTCAGGATTCGACCTGTGTGCGCCGCTGGCGTGAGGCGGGAGCGGTCTTCCTCGGCAAGACGGTGACGACGCAGTACGCCAGTTTCGATCCACCGCCGACGCACAATCCCTGGCGGCTCGACCGCACGCCCGGCGGTTCCTCGAGCGGCTCGGCGGCAGCAGTTGCGTGCGGCATGTGCCTCGGCGCCATCGCCTCGCAGACAGGCGGCTCCATCACCCGGCCGGCGTCGTTCTGCGGCGTCGCGTCGTGCAAGCCGACCTATGGCCGGGTCTCCTGTTTCGGCGTCGTGCCACTGGCCGGATCGATGGATCATCCCGGCACGATGGCGGCCTGTGTTCGCGACGTCGCGCTGCTGCTCCAGATCATGGCCGGCCCCGATCCGCTCGATCCCGCCTGCGCCAGTCGCCCTGTCCCGGACTATGTCGCTGCCCTGTCGCGCCCCATCGCGCCACCGCGCCTGGGCCGGCTGCGCGGCCTGTTCGATGACCAGGCCGACGCCATTACGAAATCCATGCTCGATAAGTCACTTTCGGTACTGACGGCGGCTGGCGCGAAGATCGTCGATGTGACGCTACCGGCGGCGTTCGGCGATGTGCTTGCTCGGCATCGGATCGTGATGGCGGTCGAGGCGGCGACGTTCCACGAGGCGCGTCTGAGGCGGCATCCCGAGGATTACGATCCGAACATTCGCAAGCTGCTCGACGAGGGCCTGGCCTGTCCCGCGACGGAGTACGCCCGGACCAAGGAGCATCAGCGAGCGTTGAAAGAGGCGATGCCGGCGAGTTTCGAGGGGATCGACGCCCTGATCGTCCCTGCCACACGCGGGTCCGCACCGGACGCAGCGACAACAGGCGATCCTGCGTTCAACTCGCCGTGGAGTTATACGGGCTTGCCGTCGGTGTCATTTCCGTCGGGCTGGACGCCGGAGGGGTTGCCGCTGAGTTTGCAAGTGATCGGCAAACCGTGGAGCGAGGCGGAGTTGTTCCCCGTCGCCGCCTGGTGCGAGGACCATCTTGCCATCGAACCCCGCACCCCCCAATAAGAGTTTGACCACGAATCGCAGGCGAGCGGCACAGCGTAAGCGTGCCGGTGAATCGCAGGCGAGCGGCACAGCGTAAGCGTGCCGGTTTGTCCGATTCAGCGGCACAGCGTAAGCGTGCCGGTTTGTCCGATTCAGCGGCACAGCGTAAGCGTGCCGGTTTGTCCGATTCACCGGCACGCTGACGCCATGCCGCTCGCCAATGTCATTTCTGGACACGATCTTACTCAATTATGTTTTTTGATTTTATTCGTGTGATTCGTGTGATTCGTGGTCAAACTCTTCTCTTCTTTTCAGAATCGCATTTTGCTGATGGCCGACGACCAGACAATTCCGAGGGCTTGCAGCACCAGCGCCACGGCGACGAGTTGCTGCCCGAGCGACGTTGAGAGAAATGCCTCCATTCGCTGCGGATCGTTACGCCAGACGACGGCCGCCACAAAGTACGTCGTCAGCAGGATGGCCACCGTCGAGACGCGCGATTGCGTCGTCAGCGAACGCACGCGCCGGGAAAGTTCGATGCGGTCGCGGATCGTCCGGCCGACCGTCGCCAGCAAGGGAGCGAGACTGCCGCCGACCTCCCAGTGAACCGATAGCGCGGCACAGAACAATCGCATCGTTTCCAGCG
>JBBSDR010000819.1:0-4247 GCA_038240465.1 Gemmatales bacterium | reverse complement strand
GTCGATGTCGTCGCCGAGATCATGTCGGGCTTCCAGTGGATCAAGCGCGACACGTTCGCCTATCATCAGGTCGTCACCGAACGCATGAAACCGCTTCGGCCGGGCGTGGTGGCCGAGGAGGCCCGCTTCCTGCGCCAGAACACCAGCCGGCACGTCAAAATGTGTCTCCCGTCTCCCTATCTGCTCGGCCAGCGCATGTGGGAACCGGCTCACTCCCGGGACGCCTACCCGACACGCGAGGACTTCTGCGAGGCCCTCGTTCCGGTCCTGCGTCAGGAACTGCTGGCCATCCGCGATGTGGGCGTTGACATCATCCAGCTCGACGAGCCGCACTTGTGCGTCCTGGTCGATCCGCAAGTGCGCGCGAAGTTCGCCGACCCCGAAGCGGAGATGACCCGGGCCGTCGATTGGATCAACCAGATTGTCGAGGGCGTCGAGGGCGTGACGCTGGCGGTCCACCTGTGCCGGCGCAACTGGGGCCGGCGCGGCTGGGGTGCCGAGGGAGGCTACGAACCGCTGTTGGAACACCTGCGGCGGCTGAAAGTCGAGATGCTGCTCCTGGAGTTCAGCATTCCCGTCGCGGGCGATCTTGCCGTGCTGCGCCAGTTGCCGCAGACGGTGCGTATCGGCCTGGGATGTCTCGACGTCCGCTTTGCCGAGATCGAGCCGGCCGAGAAGGTCGTCGAGCGCGTCGAGAAGGCACTGGCGCACGTCTCTCCGGAACGGCTGACGCTCAATCCCGACTGCGGCTTTGCTCCGGGCAAGGACCACGAGGTGCCGCTTGAGGAAGCTTATCTGAAACTGCGCAGCCTGGGCCAGGCCGCCCGCCAACTCCGCGAGAGACACGCTCAAGCCGTGAAGTGAGGCACCGGTCAACAATTTCTCGAACATCCATATAACATAATCTCCCACCAAAGACCTATTTTTTAGAGTGTGACAGAGGGATGTCAGTCAAACTGATTTCAAGTAATTGTTGCCCAGTTCCCACGACCGGACAGGGGCCATCCAGACAACCCGATTACGATCCGCATCTGCGTGCCTTTCATCGCGCATTCGCTCCCGAACTGCAGCAGGTGATCGCGGATTTGCCGTTGGCGCCGGATGCGCGCGTCCTCGATCTGGCCTGTGGCGATGGCTTCCACACGCGCTGCCTGGCACGGCGTCTGGGTCCGGGAGGGACCATCGTCGCGGCCGACCTCTCGCCGATGTATCTGGCCCGCGCCCGTCGTGCGGTTCGTCGCCATCTCGACTGCGTCCACTTCGTCCGGACCGACGCCGATCAGTTGCCGTTCGCGAGCGGGACCTTCGACCTGGTCTGGTGCGCTCACAGCATGATCAGTTTGCCCGATCCGGCCGCCGCCCTGCGCGAGATGGCCCGGGTCACTCGGCGAGGGGGCGTCGTCGCGGTGTTGGAGAACGACGAATTCCATCATGTCCTGTTGCCCTGGCCGGTCGAACTGGAACTGGAACTCTTTCGCGCGCTCCACGCCGCCAGCCGGCAGCAATACGGCAGCGGCTCCAAGCTCGCTCCTGTTCGCCTCCTGCGCGAGTCCCTGTTGGAAGCCGGCCTGCGCTCTCCCCGCAAGAAGACCTACGCGGCCGATCGCATAGCTCCGTTCGGCCCGCCGGCGCGGCGGTTTCTGAAGCACCAGTTGGAATTCGTCGGCCGCATGGTCCGCAGCCGGCTGACTCCCACCGCCCGCCGCCTGTTCGATCGCTTCGCGGCTGACAGCGGCGAACATTCGTTCTTCCGCCGTGCCGATGCCGAGATGACCTGTCTGAACACGCTTCACACCGGGCTGCGTTGACCTCCGGCGCGCGCGATGCGGCGCGCTCGCCAGAGGCTCGCGGCTAAGGACCGACGGCGAAATAACGGGTTGCCGCTTGCGGCTTAGCGGGCGTTAGCAGGCGGTCCGCTAAGCCGCAAGCGGCAAGAAAGAGGGAAGTTATTTCGCCGTCGGGGCCGACAACAACGCGGATGCACCCTCTTGACATCGATTCTTCTTGCGGTAATACTCCGGGAGATTTGACGAACTCGCATCCCGCATGGCACCCTGTGACGAGGCAAGACGGCGATGGGCTTCTGGAAGGACTGCGCGGCATTCTGGCGTCAATTCCGCACCAATTACCACACCACCGGATCGATCTTACCTTCGAGTTCGTTCCTCGGCCGGGCCATGACGAGTAATATGCGCCAGCCGCGCGGCCCCGCGCGCATCCTTGAAGTCGGTCCCGGCACCGGCCCTGTCACGCGCGAGATCCTGCGCATCCTCCGGCCCGAAGATCACCTCACGGCCGTCGAGATCAATCCGAAGTTCGTGGCGCATCTGCGCCACCGCTTTGAGACCGAACCAGAGTTCGCAGAGCATCGGCACCAGGTCGAAATGATCGAGGGACCGATGGAGGCAGTGCCGGGAGAGGGGGTCTACGACTTTATCATCTCCGGTCTGCCGCTGAACAATTTCGCTCCCGACGACGTTCGCGGCATCTTTCGCACCTTCATCCGCCTGCTCAAACCGGGCGGCACGTTGAGCTACTTCGAGTACATCCTGCTGCGCCAGCTCAAGACGCCCTTTTCCTCGCGCGGCGAACGCCGCCGGTTGATGTGTGTCGGCCAGGTCGTCGAGCGCTATATCCGCGAATGCCAGTTCCGCAGCGATCGCGTCTTCATCAACGTTCCCCCCGCAACGGTGCGGCACATGCGCTTCAAGCCGGCAATGACTGCCGTCCCCGAGTTGACTTCCTGAGCGAACCACCGTACAAGCGGGCCGCCTCGATGGAGTGGCAGCGATCCCCCGTTGCTACCTGGGGCGTTTGGCTCGACCCGTCTTCCGGAACGGAGGAAATCGTTCATGCTGACCCGCAACCTGTGCGCGCCGGGGTTCGTCCTGGCGCTGTGTTTGGCCATCGCTCCTCGCACCATGGCCAAGCCGCCCGACCTTCCGCAGCCAGCCCATCCCGACTTGATGCCCGGTGAACCGCCCGATATCTTCTTCGTACCGCTGCTGGAGCCGTTCGCCCCTCTGACGATCACGAAGGTCGGCGAGGAGGAGCAGGAGACGAGGAAGGAGCCATCCGCCCAGTGTGGTTGTCCCTTCACCTGTCCGCTGTGCGGTCTGCTCAGCGGGCCGTTTTGCTCCTGGTTGTGGAAACAGGTCCACGACGATCCGAAGCCGATCGAGGTCCGGCCCGGCGCGGAAGAGGCCAGTTCCGAGCGGGGGAACATGACGTTGGAACCGACTCTGGTCGCGATGGGCCACGACCTGACGGACCTGATGGAAGGCCGCGATGCCGACGAACTGGTGCGCGAACTGGTGCGGCTGATCGAGACGACGATTGCGCCGAAGAGCTGGGCCAATCGCGGTGGTTCAGGCCGGCTGGACTACAACCCGGAGTTGAAGACCTTCTTCATCCTGCAAACAGAGGACGTACAGGAGGCGATTCGCGAACTGATCAATCTCAAGCGAAGCGAGAATGCTGTGGAGAAAAAGACCGACGAGGAGCCACAAGAACACAGTTTTCCCGGCACTCTCCTGGGGATGGATATCCTCAGACCGACGTCGAAAGCCGAGCACAATTTGTACATCTCCGATCTACTCGAGAACGCGCATCGGAATTTGCTGGCCGGAAGAGTCGCGCAGGCTCAAACTCAGGTCCGAGAGGCGTTGGCGAGAGACCGCAAGGCCGTCCTCGCGCATCCGCTTGTTTACAAGATGCAGTTGCTGCATCAGGTCCTTGACGAATCGGTTCCGGCCGACAACGAAGACAGGAACTCGGGCGAGAAGCCAATTCTTACCCAGAAGCAACTGGCAGCCAAGGACCTCAAGGTTGCCGATTTCTATCGCCGTCGAGGCAAGGATGCCTCAGCCTGGATGTATTATCGTCTCGTCCAGCGCCGCCATCCGAACACCGATGAGGCGAATCAGGCAGCAAAGCGAATCGCCGAGTTGACGGCCAAGCTGCAACGGCAGGGCAAGTCCCTGCCCCACGACCCCGCTGAGCCGGAGCCGCTTGTGCCGCACATGCCGGGCGTCGATCCCGGCGTCATCCGCGCGTACCACGAGATTCTCGAAATGGCACCGAAAAAGACCCCGGACTCGGTGTGCCCCGTCGAGGCCAGGCAGCAAGAGCCGAAGAAGCCGGCCATCCTCGAAGTGCAGTAAGAGTCATGCGAACTCGAAATCGTCACCGACAAGAAGGTCGGCGCACCGGCGCTGTGTGTCGATGGCGATGGCCAGCGTCTGCGC
>JBBSDR010000818.1:0-4247 GCA_038240465.1 Gemmatales bacterium | reverse complement strand
GAGGGGTGCCGACGAACGGGGATCGACGATCCAGGCGCGCCGATCCTCACGAGTTCTCCAGGGCAGCAGCAGCAGCGAAGACTGTTCGAGCATGAGGGAATTTTAGCGACTAACTTCGCCGCTTGCGGTTTGGCGGTCTTTCCCGCCAAACCGCAAGCGGCGAAACGGGAAGATTCCCACTGTGAGGAATTCTTTTTCTCGCGAATTTGCCTGTGAAATGAGGGTGAGCTACAGTTGGGACACGGAACAGAAACGAGGCCCCTCCCGCAACAGAAACCCGAATTGCATGGCACTGTTTTTCTGCGCCACCGCTCTGGCAGCGGTGACGGTCATCTACCTCTTCTGGAGGTCGTATCAGACGTCCCTGGTCCAGAGGCGGCACGTGCTGCGTGAGCGCGTCGCGCACCTGCTCTGGGTCGCGGCTGACATCGACGAGACGCCAGGCTCGCGAAAACTCGCCCGGGAATTTGACAGCCCGATGGATGTGGCCTAGGCTTGAGGGTCCGCGACGATGGGAATCGTCCGGACCTCCCCCCTGCGATGTCCGCAATCCTCCCCTGCTCAGAGTCGCTTCGGTCATCGTGATGCCGGCGGTCAACTCGGTAACCGCCGGAGTCCGTGTCCCTCTCGGGACCGGCATCCTCCACCGAGACAGAGGTTCCCATCGCACGCCCGCGGTGGGGCCTCTGTTTTTTCTTTGTTATCAAGCCAAAGAAGACAGAAGAGTTTGACCACGAATCACACGAATCACACGAATAAAGACGAAGACAAGGAACTGAATAAGAGAGGAGAATAAGCGAGTATTCTCCGATGATGGGAGTCTCTCCTCTTTTCCTATTCAATTCTCTTATTTCTTCATTCGTGTTATTCGTGTGATTCGTGGTCAAACTCTTCTGTCTTCTGTTCGGCTCGACCAACAGCCAATAGAAGCGACACTTCGGCCTAACAGACCATGAACAACGCTCCCGCTATTTCGGCACATCCCACTTGAACTCCTTCGTCTTCTCCTTGTACGGCAACTTGCCGAACTCCTCCGACAGCGCCTTGCTGAAAAACACATGGTCCGCGTAGCTGAGCAAGTCGTCGTGGCTCGGAATGTGGCCGACGGGACGGTAACGGATGCTGATCTTGTCCCCGGCCTTCAGGAAGTCGTACACCTTCTTCGCCGCCACATGCGTCAGCTGCGCGCCCTCGGGATTGGTCCACGAGTCCTGCGTGCCTTCAGTATCCAGCAAGGCCCGCGGCGCAACCAGGGCGAGGAGCAGATGCTGATCGATCGGCAGACGATCGACCTTGCCCACGAACTGCTTGAAGTCCGGCCGGAACCAGTGCGGCGCGAAGCCGACGATGTTCTGCAGCTGTTCGCTCCGCCCATAGATGAAGCGATAGGGCGCCACACCCGCGCAGCCGGAATGGCTCGGCACCGTCAGCGCGATCCGTTCGTCAAACGCCCCCGCCACCAGCGCCGCCTTGCCGTTGCGCGAGTGGCCGGTGACGATCACTTTTGTCGTGTCGATCTCGGGGACGGTTTCGAGGACATCGATCACCCGCGATACGCCCCACGCCCAGGCCATCAGCACGCCGCAATCGATCTTGTCGCCGAACAACTGGTAGATGCCGCTGTTCCTGGCACGGTCCTTGTTGTCACTGGCCACCTGGTTGAAGCTGAACTCCGCGACGGCGTAGCCCCGGCCGGTGAAGGTCGCGAACCGCCTGCCGGACGGAGGGCCGCCCCCGCCGAACCCAAACGAACTCTGGATGAGGACCGGCACCTTCCCCTTGATGCCGTCGGGCAGAGCAATCCGCACGTTCAGCGTGAGAGTTTTGCCTTCGTGTTCCAGTTTCACTTCGAGATCCTGAAGTACGACCTTGTTCGTCTCGTCCGTGATGCGCTCGCCCTTTTTGCTGACCGTCATCTTCTCGGGCTTGGGCGGCAGATGGCCGTACATGTAGTCCTGGAACAGCCCCTTCAACTCGACCCGGCGACGGTCCCAGTCCTTCGGCGTGCGGACGGGCGAGCCATCGGCAAAGGCGAACGGATTGGGAAGTTCCTTGATCTCCGGCAGTTCCCCGGCCGGCTTCGGCGCATTCTTGTCCGCACCGAGCAGGGTGTAAGTTGCCACACCAAGAATGAGGACTGCGATAACGCGAACGGTACGCATGGGGAGACCTCGCTTGTGTGGTTCAGGTCGCCTACTCCAGCCAACAGATCAAGAACCCCATCCCGGAATGTACATGCGAAACATTGTAGCCCAGCGCCATCGTGCCGCTGAACAGGACCAACCAGCACCCCAACCCCGCCAGCCAGCACCCTCGACTCGGCAGCAGCACTCCACCGACGATGAGCGGCGCCAGCCAGGCCACCGAAACGAGGACTCCGCGCTCGCCCCAGACGAGCGCGAGCGGCTCCACTGCACCTCCGATGATGGCGTAAGCGATCAAACTCGCGGCGGCGGCCAGCCGCTCACCCCGTGCCAGTCCGTGGGGTGCCAGCCATCGGAAGAGACCGGCAAGGCCGAGGAGGCCGCCTGCCAGAAAGGCCAACGGACCCGGGAAACGGGCGGAAACACCAGGCACGGATCGCCCCCAGGCGCAGCCGGCCAGACTTACCGCCAGCACCCCCAGCGCGGGGACCACCGTTGACCATCTGCCCCATCCCATCGCGCTCTCCGGCGAACAGCGAAATCGGCCGAGGTGCAGAAACGCATCCTCAAACTACTCTTCGCGATCCATGCGACGCAAGGAGAATCGCGCCGGGGAGGAGAAGTGTTCCGTTCGTTCCATCCCTCTCAGGGCATCATCCTGTAACATCGCACACTTCTTGCTTGCCAGGACTCTCCGGTTAAGCTAGGCTCGATTCATTCGCTAGAACTTGCCCAGAACTCGCAACCGGTCTCCCCCCATGCTTGCGACTCGCGAAGCTCTGCTGCCCAGCGTGACTGTCGTGGATGACGAGCCGTACATCCAGGACATTCTCAGCCGGGCTGCCCGCTCCTGGCACTACCAGTGTCAGACGGCCGACTGCGCCGAAATGGCCCTACAGTTGCTCGAAAAGCAACTGACGCCTGTCGTCGTGACCGATCTGCGCATGCCCGGACTCGGCGGTGTCTGGCTGGTGCGGCAGATTCGCCAGCGCTGGCCCGAAGTCGGCATTGTGGTCCTGACAGCGGCCCAGGATGTCGATACAGCCCGGCAATGCCTCGATGCAGGCGCGCAGCACTTCTTCCTCAAGCCGATCAAGCTCGAAGAATTTCATCACGTCCTCGAGACCGCCTCGCGCGCCTATCAGGAACAGCACGAGAACAAGCGTCATCGCAGCGAACTCGAGCACGCGGTTCGCAAACAGACTCGCAAGGTGCGCCGGACGTTCCTGTCGGCCATCGAGAGCCTGGTGCGGACAATCGAGGAACGCGACCGCTATACGGCCGGCCATTCGGTGCGCGTGCGCCACTACGCCCTGGGGCTGGCTCGCGCCGTGGGGCTGCCGGCGCGGATGTGCAAGCAGGTGAGCCTCGCCGCCAAGCTGCACGACATCGGCAAGATCGCCGTGCCGGAGACGATTCTGCAAAAGCCGGGGCGATTGACGGCGGAAGAGGAGACGATCATCCGTCTTCATCCGGAGACCGGCGAACGCATTCTGATGCCGATCATCCGCAATCGCAGCGTGCTGTCCGCGATTCGCGGCCATCACGAGCGGATGGACGGCCGGGGCTATCCGGATGGTCTGCACGGCGACGCGGTGCCGCTCCTGGCCCGGATGATCGCGATCCCCGACGTTTTCGACGCCCTGACCAGCTCGCGCGCGTACCGTCAAGCGCTGCCGGTGTGCGAAGCGCTCGAGATCCTGCGTCAGGGAGCGGGGACACACTTCGACGCCGAACTGGTGCGCGTGTTTTTATCGCTGGCACCGGAACTAATGGAAAACCACGGGTAACCGGTATTCAGGACGCTCGTCGCCGATCAGCCGCCGTTGGGTAAAAGTTGTTTGCGAAGTTGGGCGAGCAGCGCGGCCAGGGCTTCTTGCGGCAACGCCGCTAACTCCGCCGCTGGAGTGGGCGGCTGCTTCAACAGTTGCTGACACAGGCGGACCTGTCCCAGCAACTCGCCTTTCTCGATGCCTTTCTCGATGCCTTTCTCGATGCCTTTCTCGATGCCTTTCTCGATGCCTTGTTCCAGGGCGAGTTTCAGGGCGAGTTCCAGGTCGCGTTTCGCGGCATCCCGTTCATCCCGGGCATTCTGCGCATCCT
>JBBSDR010000817.1:0-4252 GCA_038240465.1 Gemmatales bacterium | reverse complement strand
TTGGCCGCCTGGTGTGCAATTACGCTCCGTCCGGGGCCTGACCAGCACCGCAAGGATCCCTAACATGTCGTGGACAACCTCGGACCTCGAACTCTTCTTCCGGACCAACCTCACACGACTCGACGAGACCATCGCCGAACTGAAGGCTGAGTTGGAGGTCCTCCGCGATGTTCAGATTCTGTCCGGGGACTCCTTCCCGAGTCGACTCGAGTTGGCCCGGCGCACTGCCGACGAGGTGCGCAACAAGGTGACTGACCTGGCCCGCGAACTCGGCCGCCAGATCCCTGTTTGGTCGGATCGTGTTTCGTTTGAGGCGGTGGTTCGCGACCTAGTCGCTGCCCGAGTCGGCCACGCCCAGGTGCGGGAAAGACTGGAGCGTGTCGCCCGGCAGCTTGAAGGTGGGCAGTTTGTCCACAAGATCCGCAGGACGGCCGAGAGGTTAAACGCCGCCAGGCTGAAATAGACAGCTGAATTGTGGGAGGAGGCGAAGGTAGATCAGCCCGCTCCGCTGCCGGGGCCCGACGACGACTCTGACTGGCTCACCTGGGCGTGGTCCCTGGAACCAGCGGCCCTCGATCAGTTGTCTGAACAGTTGCAAACAGCCTACCCTGGTCTCGTCGATCTTTTGCCCGAGGCGGAGCGGTGGCAGTATGGCACGATTCCCTTACCCGCGCTTCGGCCCGCCAGGGGTGGAGAGACGGGGAACTTTGTTCCTCCCGTCCCACCGCAGCCGGAACCCACCGTCTTCCACTCACCGAAGCAGCCCGCCGTACAGCCGCCGCTTGCAAGTGAAGTGCCAGCGGCGGTGGTCGATGTGCCTCCGTCACTGGCTGCCACGGATCCGGCGTCCACTCGGTCGCTGGTCGTGGGACAGGAAGAGGCCAAGGCCCTAAAGGCAGAACCAGCGCCTTCCTCCGCGCCGGTAGTGGCAACGCCGGCTCCCACACCGCTCAGGGCCCCGCCGCTAGTTCGCGCCCTTGAGTACTTGCACGAACAGGGTGTTCGCGCCGCGACACGGCCCACCACCGTCGAATCCTATTCAGTAAGGCAGCATTCAGAAGTGATCCGCGATGCGGTTGCGAGCACGGTCCCCCCGGTGGCGCCGATCGGAGAGTGCCAGCCCCAAGCAGCGGCGCCCGCGCCGGCATTGACCCCTGGGCGGCTAGCTGCTGGCCAGGAGCTGACCTGGCGTCTGCTCGAACAGAACCGGCCCGGACTCGCCTACCACCTCCTGACCTGCCTTCAGCGATTGGCAAGGGGTGCCGCCTGCCTGCCCGCCGACTTGCCGCAGGCGGTCGCTCTCAGCCCGCTCGTCTCGTCCTCCGGCGGTGAACTGGTTGAGACACTTGGGGACTGCATCAGCAACCTTCAGGATTACATGATGGAGCGACAGGCCGATCACGGCCAAGAGGCACGTGCAGTTCGCGTGTTGCTGATGGTCGCGATGTTGCGTCCGGCCCTACTCGCTCCGAGCAGCACTGCCGGGTCGCTCTTGGCGGCCCTAGTCGATGAGGAGGGGCCAGTTGCCCGACTTGGCCGAGTTGTGATGGATTACACGGCTCACGGTCAGGGGCTGACGCCCGCGCTGCTCTCCGGGGTCCGCGCACACGCCGCCTGGGACGACAGGCTGCGGCAGGCGCGCGAGGCAGCTCGAACCTGGCTGGAGGACAATCGACAATTCCAACTGATCTATGCGCATACTACTACTGTCTGGCGCGAATGGCTACGCGACGGGGGCAAACTCGGCAAACCACTTTCCGTCATCATCGCTGACGCCCGCGCCCGCGCCGAGGAGGTTCGCGAAGCTGTCAAGTCCTGGTCGTTGAAGCGGGAGGTGGACGATCGACTGGCTCGTACGGACAAGGAACTGCGCAAGGGCGGGGCACGGCAGCGGCCAATCATCGCTCGCGCCCAGACCGCCGTTTTTGAACGAGTTCAGGAGTTCGTCACGCTGGCTCAGAGGTGGCTGGACTTGCTCGTGACCGAGCCGTCCGAAGCTAATGACTACCTTTTCCGACAGGCTGAGGAATGTCGGGGCCGCCTGCAGGCACTGCTGACTCCTGCTCGGCAAGCCGTGAAAGAACTGGGCACGACTGCTGGCGACCATCGGGCGCTGCGCGCCGCCTCGGTCGTCGGATTGCAGCTCTTAGACGGTCTGGCGCGACTGATCGATCCGGATGCGCAGGAAGGGGCCGAGACGCCGCCGCTTCGCTACGTGCTACACCATGAACTGCTTGGGTTCCCGTGGCTAACGCTGAATGAACGCTGGGAGCCGGAGGAGGCCGACACGGAACGGTTGCTTGACGAGTTGGAGCGACTCGCGGCCACACAACCGGTGGACCTGCGGCAAGCATTCGCCGCACGGGCCGAAGCACGCGACCACCGCGCGGTCGGTTGGGTCCTTGATGCCCTTGTCTGGGCTGGCGCACCGGAGGCGGAACTGCAGGAATTGCAGACGCAGGCCGAACAGCAGTTGCAGGAGTGTCGGCTCGGCCTGCAGCGCAAACTGGAGGAAACGCGCGACAACATCGAGCGTGCAGTTTGCTACGACCTGATTGACGAGGTGACTCGCTTGGACTACATGGCCCGCGTAGAGAACGTGGCGGTCAAAGAGGTGCTGGCGTTTACCCCCGAGGAAATGCGGTTGCGGGAGATCGACGAGACTCTAGCCGCCAGCCGGACCAAGCGCATTCGCGAGGTGGAGCAGAACCCCGCGATGACGACCATCGTCCGCGAGCATCCCGATGCCCACGCCCGCATCCAGGAGGCCTTGCACCGTCAGGACTTCTTGACTGCAGAGGAGTATATCCGACTGGCACAGGCGGGCCAGACACTGGATGGAGTGGCCGAACAGGGCCGCGACATCTTAAGGGAGTTCTTTCCCGTCTTCACCGGCCAATGGCATAATCTTTTTAGCGGGGTCGGCAGCCAGCACGCGCCGAAAATCCCTCAGGTAATTGAGGACGTGCGATCCGGCCGCTCGGTAGACCCCCTTAGCATGCGCGGTGTGCCTGCTCCACAGGCCCGCGAGGCCGCCAAAATGCTCCAGGCCTGGTTCCGCCTCAAGGAGCGGTCGTTGACCCCGAAAGACCATCTGCGTGACTTGCTTTCAACGTTTGGCTTCAAAGTCCACGATATTCAGCCGACAGATGGGGGCGAAGATTCCCATTGGGTCGCCGACGTCCGCACGGAACCTCTCGCCGACCGCGCCGACTGCCTTGTGCCGCAGTTTGGCTCCTTGGCTAAGGGGCAGTACCGCGTCCTATGTTTGAACGAGCGATTATCGGAGGATCGCATGATCGATCTTGCGCGCAAGTATAGTCCCCACGGTCCACTGCTGGCGTTATACCTGGGCCGCATGACCGACCAGCGCCGCCGCGATTTAGCCGAAATGTGCTGGCGCAAGCATCGAACACTTCTCGTGATCGACGAGGCGATGGTATTCTTCCTGTGTGGCGAGCGCTTCAAACGCCTGCCCGTACTATTTGGCTGCGCCTTTCCCTTTACGGTCGCAGAGCCCTACACCACCACTTCCTCCCTAGTGCCGATCGAGATGTTTTATGGTCGCGACCGCGAACGGGAAGAAGTAATCAAGCCGTCCGGCAGCAACTTGGTTTACGGGGGCCGGCAGCTCGGCAAGACGGCATTGTTACGCGACGTAGAACGGCGCTACCGTGATCTGGACCGCGGCATGATCGTCCGTTACATCGACCTCACACACGGCGAATCGATCGGCGTCAGCCGTCCGGCGGAAGACATCTGGGAGGTCCTTGGCCACGCGTTGGCCGAGGACAAGGTATTTGCCAAGCAGCGGACCAAACCGGGCAGTGTGGCTGAAGGGGTCAAGGAGTGGCTCGGCCAGGACGACAAGCGCCGAATTGTTCTGCTGCTCGACGAGGCCGATGCGTTTCTGGATTCCGACAGCCGGAAAGTCAGCGAACAGACGATGCACACCTTTCCGATTGTTTCAAAGTTGAAAGCGATCATGGAAGACAACGACCGACGCTTCAAGGTGGTGTTTGCCGGGCTGCACAACGTACAGCGAACTGCTCGGGACTCCAACAGTCCGATCCCTCATTTGGATTCGGCAATCTGCATCGGGCCTTTGCTGGAGAAGGGAGAATGGCGAGAGGCACGGGCACTTGTAGAGCGGCCATTGCGGAACCTCGGTTACCGCTTTGAAACGGACGACCTTCCGTTGCGCATCCTGTCGCACACCAACTTCTATCCCAGCCTAATCCAGATCTTCTGC
>JBBSDR010000816.1:0-4254 GCA_038240465.1 Gemmatales bacterium | reverse complement strand
TGCTCGCGCTCGGCGCCTATCTCCGCTACACGCGTAAACCAGGCTGGCCCGGGATGCTTCTCGTACTCGCGGCTTACTTGCTGAGCCTGCTCGCCAAGCCCATGCTGGTGACGTTGCCGTTCGTCCTCCTGCTGCTCGATTACTGGCCGCTCGGCCGCCAGCAGACGCTGAACTGGAGCAAGTTGATTCGTGAGAAAGTGCCGCTGGCGCTGCTCGCCCTGGCGGCCTGTGTCGTGACGGCGTGCGTCCACGGCGAACTGGGCGCGACTCAGGCCCTGGGCGATCTTCCGCTTTGGCATCGCCTGGCCAATGGAGCGGTGGCCTGCGTGGACTACCTCATCCAGACAGCCTGGCCAACTCGGCTGTGTGTCTATTACCCTCATCCGCTGGAGGGCCTGCCCCTCTGGAAAGTGGCCGGCAGCGCCCTCGTGCTGGGGATGATCTGCTGGCTGGTGATTGCGGAACGCCGACGCCGGCCGTGGCTGCTCGTCGGCTGGCTCTGGTTCCTGGGGACGCTGATTCCCGTCCTCGGGTTGGTGGCGATGGGCGGGTATGCTCGCGCCGATCGCTACACCTATGTGCCGCACATCGGCCTGTTTCTGGGACTGATCTGGAGCCTCGACGCCGGCTGGATTCGCACCAGGGCCGGCAGGCTGTTGGTCCCCGGAGTTGCCGGCTTGTTGACTATCTGGGGCGTATTGACCTGGAACCAGGTGGGGACGTGGAGGAACAGCATTACCCTGTGGGAACAGGCCCTGCGGGTTACGCGCAACAACTTCGTCGCGCACGGCAACCTGGCGCAGGCCCTGCAAATGGCGGGGGACAGCGATGCGGCGGCCCTCCATTTCGAGATCGCCCTGCGGATCAGCCCGGACCACAAGCCCGCCCTGGTCAGTCTTGGCTCGTTGCGACTGGAACAGGAGCGCTACAGCGAGGCGGAACCGCTGCTGTGCCGGGCCACGGGCATCGAACCGCCGGAGTCAGTGGTCCATGTGCTGTATGGCATCGTCCTTGACAAACTCGGCCGCTTGAACGAGGCGGAAGCCAGCCTCTCGACCGCTGTGCGTCTCGAACCGTCCTCGGCAGACGCACATCTCAACCTCGGCTCCATTCTGGAACGAATGGATCGTTTGGACGAGGCGGAAGAACATCTTCAACAGGCCGTGCGTCTCGATCCGTCCTCGGCACCGGCACACTACAACCTCGGCATCCTCCGCGAACGAACGGGAAATCCGGCCGACGCTTCCCATTACTTCCACGAGGCGCTGCGTCTTGACCCGCGCCACGCCGCGACTCACGCTCATCTTGGCGTGCAGTGCGAACACGAGGGCGAACTGGAGGAGGCCGCCGAACATCTCGTCATCGCGCTGGCCGTGCAGCCGAACGACGGCGAGACTCACTGCAACCTCGGCGTCGTCCGCGAGCGGCAAGGTAAGCTGGCCGACGCGGAACAGCAGCTCCGCACAGCGATCCATCTGGCCCCGGCCCTGGCTCCGGCGCACGCCAATCTTGGCATCGTCCTCCAGCGCGAGGGCAAGCGGTCCGAGGCGATCGATTGTTTTCGTCAGGCCATCGCCCTCGCTCCAGAGTTCATCGAGGCGCACTGCGATCTGGCCGCCGCGCTCTTCGAGCAAGGGGACCGTTCCGCCGCGCTGAAGGAGTTTGCGGTAGCGTCCCGGCTCGATCCGGAATGGCGGGAACACATGAGACAGAAGGCGTGGCTGCTGGCCGTTCATCCAGACGCGAAAGTGCGGAACGGCCCGGAATCGCTGCGGCTGGCCCGTCAGGTCTCTTGTGCCGCCGATCGGGACGCGGCGACTCTCGACGTCCTGGCTGCCGCGCAGGCGGAGACCGGCGATTTCCGCGCCGCCATCCACAGCGCGGAACAGGCGCAAACGCGAGCGCTCCAGTCCGGCGCATTCGAGCAACTCATCCCCATCAAGGCACGATTGAAGTTGTATCGGCAGGCAAAGCCCTATCACGAAGCACCAGCACCCATCACGCTTGTTCCTGGACCATCCTGAGCAGAGGTGTGCGCCACCGCTATTTTGCAGGGGGCTTCCTCGTTTCGTTTCTGGTCGGCGTTCCGTGTGGCTTTGACACGGCTTTGACACGCATTCGCCAGGCGCAACGTATTCTCACCACCTGCAACGCATTCGCGTGAGGCGCAACGCAATTCACGGCCTGACCAGCCGCGCCCCGGTCACGTCTTCCCCAGCAGGAGGTCTACAACCCAGCAGCCCCTGACATGCGGGCCCGTCCCGCGCAGGTGTTCGAGGATCGCGGCGTCGGTGCAGCCGGCGTCTTCGAGAGCGTCGGCAAGGATGGCGAGGCGGTCAGGTTCGAGATGCCTATCCGGTATCTCACGTTCATTGTAGGTAGCCTGAGCCAGTGACGTAACGGTTGAAGTTTGCCAGGCGGGATCAAAGTTGATGGGACGGAAAGGAATGCCCACAATCTCTCTTAGCAAGGATGCGTGTTTCCGCAACTCACCGTAGTAAGCGTCGTCCAAGGCCGATCTCATTTCCATCATCTGCTCTGATTCATCTGTTTGTTCATCTCCATAATCATCCGAGTGCTCATCAGCACCAGCGGCCGAACAGTCGCAAGCCGCCTTGTATGCGTTCGCATCGACGCAAGCGCGGGCCGCTCTCCATCTTGCCGAATAGAGCACATCGTCAGGCTCTCCCGTGATTGCTGAAATCGCACAAGCATCCTTCGCTTTTACCGACCTGTCGCACAACCGATCAGCTACACCGAGCATCTGACGGAGCAGTAGGGAATCCTTGTCTTGATAGACGCACAGGGCTCCGTAGAAAGACGAACGACAGCAGACCACCCCGAAGAGCCGCAGTTTCCGGTCGCTGACCTTGCCCCGCAGGAACTCCAGCATCCGCCTCGGGTCCGTCGCACTCAGCCATTCCTCTTCTGTCATGGTCTTCTCCCCGCTCGCCCTCCGCCACGTCGCCAGCGTGCAGCGTAAGCGACCCCGGCCAGCGTGTCCAGAGGGACTCAATCGGGTACTTCGATCAGGTAAAGGTCGTGCTTGCCGTCGCGCTCCGAGACGATGACGAGCCGCTTGCCGTCGGGATGCCAGGCGGGATAATCGTCGCGTTCGGGGTTGCGCGTCAGACGCCGCACGCCCGTGCCGTCCGCGTTCATCACATAAACCTCCGCGTTGCCGTCGCGGTGGCTGGTGAAGGCGATCCGCTTGCCGTCCGGCGAGAAACGCGGGCGAATGTCGCGCCGCGGGCTGTTCGTCAGCCGGCGGACGTTGCTGCCGTCGGCGTCCATGACGTAGATCTCATAGTTGCCATCGCGCGTTGATGTGAAGGCGATCCGCTTGCCGTCGGGCGACCAGCAGGGATCGGTGTTGATACCCTGGCCCGTGGTCAGGACCTTGCGGTTGCGGCCCTGGGCATCGACGGCGTAAAGGTGCTGCTGGCCGTCGGCGAAGGAGTAAACCAGGCGAGAGCCATCGGGGGATAGCGCCGGGGTCCGCAGGCCGGAGAAGCCCAGGCCGGGCGGCACCAGGACCTCGGCCCCGGTAGCCGCCGTGCGGATGACCACGCCCACGACGAGAATGCCGGTCGTCCGCAGGAACGCGTAAGTCCGGCTGTCTGTCGAAACGGTCGCCTCGAACTCGGAGCTCGCCGCCTTCGGATGCACTGGCTCGACGGCCCGCGTGGCAATGTTGAGGCGCTGCAATCGGTAGAGTTCAGGCTTCTCCAGATCGTGATAGACAATCTCCTTGCCGGTATTGAAGAAGACCGGACTGAATTTGAGCTTGCCATCGGTCGTCAGGCGAACCGGCTCGCCGGCGCTGAGCAGACAGGGGAGCAGCGCCAACGTCAGAAGCCCCAGCATCTTTCCCTCAGAGCAACACATCGATCACCTTCCCTTGTGAGGTTCAACTTGGCACAGGACGGGGCGTTGGGTAAAACGAGGCTGTCGGTCTGTCTGTCAGCCCTTGAAGGAGGATTGCAATGCCTTCTCCCTTTCCGGGGATGGACCCCTTTCTGGAAGACCCCGCTGTCTTTCCCGACCTGCACGACAGCCTCATCGCGGAAATCCGCAACGCCATCAACGCTCAGTTGCCACCACCGTACTATGCCAGCAGCGCCTCGCGCGTCTGGGTCGAGCCATCCCAGCGGCCCGTGGGACCCGACCTCGTTATCTCCTCCCTGACAGTCCCGGCTGCCACGGCAGTCGCCGTGGCCCGGTCTCCGGTCGTCGTCCGCATCCCGCGCGAGG
>JBBSDR010000815.1:0-4262 GCA_038240465.1 Gemmatales bacterium | reverse complement strand
GAAGGCTGTTGCGTGGCCCCTGTTGCGACCCAGCTTATCTGCTCCAGGACACAACCGCGACGGAGCCGCAGTCCCTTCACTATACTGACAATCTCAGCTCCGATCGTGCGGCAACAGGAGACGATCGTGAAACTCCCCACGCTCACCGAAGCGCAGAAACAGCTTTTGCACGCCCAGGTCATCGACGACTTGCATCCCGGATCGATCCTCCACGATTTCCAGGTGGTGCTCGATAGCGTCGGGACCGAAGGCGTCAAGGCAGCGGGCAAGTACAACATGCTGCCGATTGAACTGATCCCCGAACTGGACGCGAAACTGCATCGTCCGCTGCAGTTGAGCCTCAAGATGAAACGGCCGCAACTGCGCTCGCACCCTTACTTGCAGGGGCTGCACCTGCTTCTGCGTGCCACCGGCCTCACCCGCGTCGAGGGGACCGGGACGAAGGCGCGGCTGGTCGTTGACCCGACCGTGCTCGCGTTGTGGAACGGCCTGAACCCCACGGAGCGCTATTTCACCCTGCTGGAGGCCTGGTTGCAGTTCGCTCGGGCAGAGATGGTCGGAGAATGTGGGTCGAGTTGGGGTAGCTTTCTGTCGAACTGCTTGCTGTTCTGGCGTGACCTGCCGGTCAGCGGCCAGGAATTCAACCAGGACAGGCCGCAGGACGTCTACCTTTACGCCGTCGGAAGGGACCACTACAACGTCGCCCTGCTCGATTTGTTCGGACTTCTGGAAGTCAAGATTCCAGGCAAACCCGTCCAGCCCTGGTGTCCGGCTGGGTTGAAGCGTCTACCGTTCGGCGACGCTGTCATGACGATTCTCGAAGGACAACTCTATTCGTCACTGGGCTTGCGGCAAACGGATGAGGAGGAGCAGGAAGAGAAGGATGCGGAAGGGGACGATGCGGAGGAGGCTTTCGGGTTCGGGTTGTGGCAGCCGTTGTTCCAGCCCTATTTCCCGGA
Organism: Gemmatales bacterium; assembly: GCA_038240465.1. Classification (GTDB taxonomy): domain Bacteria; phylum Planctomycetota; class Planctomycetia; order Gemmatales; family Gemmataceae; genus JBBRIK01. The sequence continues at coordinate 3,303 of JBBSDR010000815.1, read as the reverse complement.
CTGGGAGAACAACCTGGTCCTGCCCGAAGACGAGTTTCGCGAAGGCGTCTTCATCTTCCGCGTGTCTCTCGGGAAGGTCTGGCGGCTTATCGCCATTGCCGCGGAGTCCACTCTTGATGAACTGGTCGGAAGCATCCTCGGCGCCTTCGAGTTCGACAGCGACCATCTCTACCAGTTCACCTACCGGGACGAATTTGGTGCGACGGTCAAAGTCTCGGACCCGCAGGGCGACGAGGGACCGTACACCGATGAGGTGTTGATCGGCGAACTGCCCGTACCCGTGGGCCAGGCGATCGACTTGCTGTACGATGTTGGAGACGACTGGCACTTTACTTTGAAGCTGGAGAGCATCGAACCGGCCCACGCCAGGCAGACACTGCCGAAAGTCCTCGAAAAGCAGGGCAAGGCCCCCAAGCAGTATCCTTATTCCGACTACTGAGACCATTCATTCCTTCAGAGGCGGAAAACTGGACAGGCACGATGGAGAGTCTGTTCCAGAAAGATGTCCGGCAGAGCCGGACCTACGAGGAAACACTCATTGCCGTAGGTCCGGCTCTGCCGGACGTTGGCTTGGGGAAGAGACTTTGAGGGAGGCGGCGGACTTCGCTTGCGTTCTGAATAGGAAATGCGAGGAATTCGTTAGTCACTGGCAGACGCTGACGCCGTCGAGTATGATCGCCGTTGATACTGCCGGACTCTCCCACCCCACCAAGGGAACCTCTCATGACGACTTCGCGTATCTCTCGTCGAACTGCTCTCAAACGCCTGACGGCTGCCGGGATGCTTGCCCCGTTCGCATTCCGCCTCCATGCCGCCGCTCCGAGTGAGACAGTCTATCACGCCAGCTTCGGGGCCAACGGCATGGCCCTCTCCGACATCGGCTCGCTGACCGCCAGCAAGCACCTCAAACTCGTCGCCGTGGCCGACGTCGATCTCAGCCGAGCCGCCGAGGTCAAGAAACGCTTCCCCGAGGTCAAGGTCTATCAGGACTGGCGCGAATTGCTCGACAAGGAGAAGAACCTCAACTCCGCCAACATCTCGACGCCCGACCACATGCACGCACCGATCACCATGCGGGCTATGCAGCAAGGCTTGCACGTCTACACGCAGAAGCCGCTCACGCAGACGATCTACGAAGCCCGCCAACTGACGAAAGTGGCTGGCGACAAGAAACTCGTCAGCCAGATGGGGATTCAGATCCACTCACACGACGTCCACCGCACCGTTGTCGCCACCATCCAGGGCGGCGCCATCGGCAAGGTGAAGGAGGTCTATAGCTGGAGCGGCAAGCACTGGGGCGACCGCAACCCCCGGCCCGAGCGCAAGGACGTGGTGCCGCAAGCTCTCAACTGGGATGCCTGGCTCGGCGTCGCGGCGGAGAGACCATTCATCAAGGGCTACTATCATCCCGGCGAGTGGCGCAAACGCCTCGATTTCGGCACCGGCACCTTCGGCGACATGGGCTGTCACATCCTCGATCCGGTATTCACGTCGCTGGCCCTGACCTATCCGAAGTCGGTGCGCTCCGAGGCCGGCGAGCCGAACGCCGATAGCTGGGGACTCGACTGTGAGGTGCGCTATATTTTCCCCGGCACGAAATACACGACCGAGAGCCTGACGCTGCACTGGTACGACGGCAACAAGCGGCCGCCGGCGGAGGTGAAAGAGTTGATCGGCAGCGGACCACTGAACGACCAGGGTTCGATCTACATCGGCACGAACGGCGTGATGTATTCTCCCTATATCGCGGTTCCGGTGCTGCTCCCGGCCGAGAAGTTCAAGGACTTCAAGATTTCCAGGCAGTCCGCTCAGAACCACTACCTGCAGTTCGTTGAGGCGTGCCGGGGCAACGACCAGACCTCGACGCCGTTCAGCTACGCGGGCCTGCTGACCGAATCGGTGCTGCTGGGTTGTCTCTCGACGCGCTTCCCGAAAACGACGCTCGAATGGGACGCGGAGAGGATGAAGGTAACGAACGTCAAGGAGGCGAACGCCTTCGTCCGCCGCCAGTATCGCAAGGGCTGGGAGGTGGAAGGGTTGTAAGGTTGGATCGTTGAAGACCGGCGACGGAATAAGTTCTTGCCGCTTGCGGCTTAGCGGATAGTCCGCTAAGCCGCAAGCGGCAAGACTTTCGTATAACAGCAGCGAGGCGATTCCGCCTGATCCCGGCGCGGGGTTGTCCTTCACGGAACAACTCGTCATGAAGTTGCTGAAGCGAATGTCGCCGCTCCTGCCGGCCCTGTTCGGCTGCAGGGACACGGCTCCGAAAGTGGCCGAACCGCCGCCGCCCGCCGTCTTCGGCCTGTTCTTCACGCCGGTGTTCTATTTCGTCATTCGCTGGATCACCGGGCATCGCGGAACGACAAAACCGATAGCAGACAGACCTTCCCCGGGATGATACGATAGAGAGTAAGCCCTACCATTGCACCGCGAGCGCCGCTCGCAACTGAGGAACCCATGAGCAGGCGTACTCTACTTCTCCTTCTATTCGTGGCGGTCCTGGTGAAGCCGGCCGCCGGAGCGGATGTCAACAAACGCGAGGCCGCGGCCGTCCTGAAGACCGAGAACGGCACAATCCTGGGGCGCGAGTCCGCCGACAGGGACTGGAAGCCGCTGATGCAAAATCAGGACGTCTTCAGCGAGGACACGCTGGTCGGTCTGAACGACGCTATCCTCGTCAGCAAGAACAAGGCCGTCGAACTGCGGACGATCACCGATCTGAGCAACCGCTCGCCGTATCCGATCATCGAGACGGCGATTCGTCTCAATGCCAGCAAGGATGCCGACCTCGATCTGTGGCTGGATCGCGGCCGCGTGGACATCACCAACGTCAAGCCGGTTGGCTCCGCCAAGGTTGTCGTCCGCTTCCGGACGCGCGTCTGGACGATGGTCCTCGAAAAGCCCAGCACACGCATCGTCATGGAGACCTACGGGCGCTGGCCCGAGGGGACGACATTCACCACCAAGCCGGCATCGGGCGAGGCGCCGCTGATGACGGTCCTGCTCGTTGTCCTCAAGGGTGAGGTGCAGCGGTCCTGCTCGCGCTGTTCGGTGGCCATGACCGCTCCGCCCGGTCCGGCCGAGTTCGGCTGGGACAGTGTCAACGGCGACGACAGCGGCGCGAAACGGCTCGACGCTCTCCCCGAGTGGGTCAAAAAGCTTGATCCCTCAACCGAGGAATCGAAAAAGCGCTGGGCCATGCGCGAGAAGTTTCGCGAGGTCCTGCTCAAGGATGGATTCGGCGAAGCGCTGGTGTCCCTGCTCGACTCGAAGGAGCCGGAGGTGCGGCGCGTGGGTGTTTAT
>JBBSDR010000814.1:0-4264 GCA_038240465.1 Gemmatales bacterium | reverse complement strand
TACCAGAGGACGAGGCGGATTTCTCCCCGTCAAACAGCGCTCCGCCCGGACAAGCCGGGCGGCGGCGAAGGCACGGACGCCCCTCTCTCTGGTTGCCAAACAGCGCTCCGCCCGGACAAGCCGGGCGGCGGCGAGAGTGATTCACTTTCTTGCCCGGGTAATATCCCGGCGGTCTTCGCAGCCAGACGGTGGGGATAAACCCCGCCGCACGCCCAACAGCTTCGCGTCTCATCCTTTACCCCGCAGCCCGTGAAAACCATTTGGTGCGAGTACCGCACGCCCCGGTTGATCTATGAGCGTTGAGGGACACGATATCCTCCCTCGCGGTGTGGCGAGCTTACGCCAGGCCGCACCGGCAAGGGCAATCACTCGCTGTTCTTCAGGGCGGATGCCGCGGCGATGCGGACGTCTTGCTCCGAATCCTCCAGCAATTCCTTCGCTGCGGTGACGGCCGATTTCGCTGCGGGACCCATCGCCCCGAGCGTCTGGACACTGAGCAGGCGCACGGCTTTGTCGCCGCTCTCCAGGCCGCGACGCAACACCGGCAGGACCGCCTTCTCTTCCTTGGTAACTCGCCACAACGAAGAGGCCGCCGTCGCGCGCATCAACGGATCGAGGTCGTCCAGCAACGACGCGAACAACGGCACCGCGATCTTCGCCTCGGAGCCGAAGGAACCGAGCATGGCGACCATCTCCACACGACGATTCCCCACTCGATACGGTGACGAATCGGCCGCATCCCGGAACTCGTCGAGTAGGGTCCGCACCACCTCGGCCTCGCCCTTGCCCTCGATCCGCCAGAGCGCTAGCGCCGCCGACGCGCGCACCGTGGTGGACTCGGCCTTCAGCAGTTTGCGCAGGACCGGCACCGCGGAGGTTGCCTCCTTCCCCAGCCATCCAAGCATGCGCGCTGTCTCGGTGCTATCGGTCTCCGGTCTGTTCGTCCAAGCCGCCAGGACCAGTGGCACCAGTTCCTTGCCTGCTGGCCCGAGTTCTTTTACGAAGGCAAAAGGATCCATTGACCAGTCAGAGACAAGATGAGAATACAGTAACTCGCGCACCACAGGCGCCACCTTCGCCTTGTCGATGCGCCAGGCCGCCTCGGCAGCAATCAGGCGCAGTTCCGGCGACTCCCTCGAATCGCGAGCGATCTCGAGCAGCGCGAGGACAGCCGGCTTCGCGCCGGGTCCGATCTTGCCCAGGGCAGCGGCCGCGCTAGTACGCAGGTCCTGCGCCCTGGCCAGCGTGACGGTGCTTCGATCCTGCAACGCCTCCTGTAATGCCGGCACGGCTTCGACCGCGTCGGGACCGATCAACCCCAGTGTCTCGGCCACGAGCCAGGCGGATGCGAACTTTCCCGGTGCGGTCGTCAGCCCCCAGGGATCGCCAACATGCGGTCCCGCTTCACGGTCGCGCAGGGCCGCGATAAGGGCTGGAACAGCCGCCTTGCCGAAACGAACGAGCGCATCGCGGGTCGGTGACGCCGGGCCGTCGCGTTTTCCTTCTTCCGGCAGGGCGGCCAGCAGAATAGGAATCGCCTCCTTCACCTCGCGATCGAGCTGGCTCAGCGCCCGGGCGGCGGCGATCCGAACCGACCGATCGTAGTCCGACAGCGCCTTGCGCAGCGCGGGAACGGCTACTTTGGCGCGGGGTCCGATGTTGCCCAGGGTCATCGCCGCAATGTTTCGGTCGATAGCAAGATCGCTCGCCAGCAGTTTCATCAGCACGGGAATGGAGGCACGCGCCGCGGGTCCCGCCGTGCCGAGAGCCTGGGCCGCTCCCTGTCGTACAGAACCCGCCCCCCAACCGGCAACACCGCCTCCGGTCCCCATGCCAGAGCCTCCGCTGCCTCCAAGAGCGCCAAGTTGGCCAATTTGTCCGAGAGCGCCGAGTTGACCGACGCCGCCGAACTGGTTGCTGAAGGCGCCCGGCGGCGGCAGCGGCAGCGGCGTGTATGCGTCACGATCCAGCAATGCCTGGGTCAGGAGCGGCAGCACCTCGGGATCGGAGGCGGCCAGTTCGCCGAGCAAGTTGGTAGTTGCCCGGCGCAGATTGATGTCCGGCGAATTCATCCGCCCGCGCAGCAGGGGCAGGGTTTCGCCGGCTCTTCCTGTCACCCGGAGCAGTGCACGAACAGCGGCCTCTTGTACATTGAGGTTCGCATCCTTTAGCGCTGCGATGATTTCAGGAAGGGCGAGCCGTGCATGCTGGCCCAGGTCGGCAAGGATGCCGAGGGCGGTAGCCTTCACGTCTGGTTCTTCGTCGCTCAGGGCGGCTCGGACCTCGGGAAGGGCAGCAATCGCGTGCTTCACATGGGCCAGACTGCTGAGGGCCTGTTTACGCTGCTTCTTGTCCCGTGCCGCCTTGCGCACCAGCGTCAGTTTCTCGGGATCAATTCGGATAGCGGCGTCCAGCAGATCGGAGAGCCGTCCAGGTTTCGTTGCGAGTTGCTTCTCCAGAACGGGAAGAGCCGCCTGCGCTTTTGGGCCAAGGTGTTTGAGACTACTCAGAGCGTGTTGCGCCACCGTGTCGTCGGCGTCCTCGACGGCGGCGATCAGAAGTGGGAGGGCCTCGGGGACCGACGAAGCCATGCTATTCAGCGCGGTGATCGCGCGAATACGATACGGAGCCGATCCCGAACGCATCAACTCGGTTAGCTTCGGCAGCGCCGCGGCGGGCAGAAGGAGCTTCGAGATATCTGGGTTCGATGCCTCCGTGATTGACTCGAGGAGACGCGCGACGCTCTCGGAGTCCTCGGCGTGAATCTGGAGGAGAGCCGCCAGGGCGCTCTGTTTGAGCCAGGGGTCCTCACCGCGTGAAACCGCGATCAGCGCGGGCGCGGCTTTGCGGGCGCGACGGCCCATCTGACCAAGCGTCTCAATCGCCTGCCCTCGACGTGCGAAGCCCTGCACCTTGACGAACTCGACCAGGCCGGCGACCACGAAATCGGGAGAGGCTTCGAGGTCAAGACGGGCGAGGCCGACGAACGCCTCGAAACGCACACGCGAATCAATGTCGCGGGCAGCTTCGCGCAGGGCAGGGACGGCCCGGGCGGCGTGCGCGCCAGGGGTTGATAGCACTTCCGCGGCGCCGGCGCGGACAAGGGGCCGGTCGGAGTCGAGCGCCTTGAACAACGCGGGCAGGCCCTCGGGCAGCATCGAACTCAGCAGGTTCATTGCGTGGACCGAGTGGTCCTTATCCTCCAGTTCGCGAATCAGGGCCGGGATGGCGCGGTTGCCCATCATCTTCAAGGCGGAGCAGGCAGGCGAGGAGATGACCGGGTTTTCCTGCCGATACTGTTCGAGCAGCACCGGCAAGGCAGCAAGTCCGGGTTCGCCAATACTTACCAGGGCGGAGATGGCCACATCGGCCAGTTCGCGTTCAGGGCCCTTGAGTGCTTCGAGAAGCACGGGGACGACGGTCTTCACCTCACCGTTTCGACGCCAGAGATTGATGGCCGCCAGCAGGCGCACGGATGAATCGCGATCCTCCAGTGCCTTGCTCAGAGCGGGCGTGACTTCCTTGCAGGATGCGGGCAGGCTGGCCAGCGCCAGCAGGGCGGCGGCGCGGATGTTGGGATTGCGATCGCCAGCGGCCTTGACGAGAGCGGGAGCGCTTTCCGGCCCGATGACGGCCAGAGTGCGGACAGCGGCGGAGACGGGACGGCCGCCCGTAATACTTCCCGGAATGCTGATGGACAGTGGCTCCTCAAGATATTCGTCACGCAGGGCAGCGATCAGTGCCGGGATGGCGGCCCGTGCGGGAGGCCCGAGTTCACCGAGTTCAAGGACGGCGCGCTGGCGAAGAGCGGGCGCCATACTGCGCAGGGAAGCAGCCAGGGTTGGCACAACGCTGTCGGCCTTGCGTTCCAGACGCCAGAGCGCCATCGCAACCGATACGCGGACAAACTCCTCATCGTCCGCGAGCAGCTTCTTCAGTGGCGGGACAGCGTTCAAGGCTCGAGGCCGGACGTATCCGAGAGCAAGGGCTGCCCCGCCGCGAACCCGGGGATTATCGTCTTCAAGTGCCTTCAGGAGTGCTGGCACAGCGCCCGGGCCAATCTGAGCGAGGGTCTCGACGGCAGTCTGGCCGACGTTGCTCAGCGTATTGGGCGTGGCATTTCCGTCGCCCCGATCCTTGAGCATTTGCAAGAGAATGGGTATCGCTTCCTTGGCGTCGGCACCGAATTGACCGATGGCTTCGATGCCCTGAAAGCGTATCACCTCCGAGCGATCTTCGAGGAGCTTGACCCATTCGATCAGAG
>JBBSDR010000813.1:0-4273 GCA_038240465.1 Gemmatales bacterium | reverse complement strand
GTTATAATATCCGTTTCTGCTGTGTTAGGATAAGCCAATCGGACCGATTGCATTGGTCAGGCGTCAGAGACGCTTATTTAGCGCTTCGCAGTTTTGGTAAGAACTTCAGTTTTAGGATCTGCATTTTCGGAGGAAAAACGCGCCATTTTGAGAGATGCCTTCGACGCGAATTATTCAGGCGACTAACGTCTCGCCTAACATCAACCTCGAACAGATGCGGACCATGTTTTCGATCAACTCGTCGCCGAGCAGATGGGCCGACAGACAGAGGACGTTCGCGTCGTTGTGCCGGCGGCTCATCTCGGCCGTGATGCGGTCGTGACAGGGAGCAGCCCGGACGTTCTTCACCTTGTTCGCCGCGATGCACATGCCCAATCCAGTGCCGCACAAGAGGATGCCGCGCGCGCACCGCCCTTCGCCAACCTCGACCGCCACCTTGAAAGCGTAATCGGGATAATCGCAGCTATCGCCGCTTTGGGTGCCAAGGTCGAACACCTCGTGGCCATGCTTTTGCAACAGCGCCACCAGGCGTTTCTTGACGTCGAAGCCCCGATGATCGCTGCCGATGGCAATCTTCATGGTTTACCTTACCCGGGAGGCGGCAACGCATTCGCTGAATCAGACAACCATTCGCGGACCAGCGGTTCCAGGTCGCTCCAGATCCGCGCGGCACATTCCCGATAGACGCTCTCGTCCTGCCCAACCGGGTCCGGCAGGTCCTGTCCGGACGCACTGAGCAAACGCGGCTGACAGCCGAGTTGCGGGTAGTGCGCCAGCAGCAATTGCAAGTGTCCCTGCGTCATGCAGATAAGCTGGTCCACCCCGGCCGCAAATTCCGGCAACAGCGGCTGGCTGCAATGCTCGCTCAGATCGCCGCCATACTCCTGCGCGACCTTGTGAGCGAAGTCGGCGGCCCCATCGCCCTGGTAGGCGGCCAATCCCGCGGAGCAGATGACAAAGCCGCGCGCAGGGAGTTCTTCGCGAGTGCAGCCGAGAGCGTCCGCAAGGCGCTTCTTGCACAGGACCTCCGCCAGGGGACTGCGACAGGTGTTTCCTGTGCAGACGAACACGATGTGTCGATCCTTCTTCTGAGGGATCGCTTCCTCTGGAGCGGCCTTCACTTCCGATTCCTTGCGCAACGCCTTGCGGCGCCAGGTGACTGTCTTTGCCCGATGCTGACCATTTTACGGACGCCGTCGCTGCTGACTACCCATCCTTCTTCGGCTCCCTGGCATCCTTCACGGCGTCCTTCCCCGGGAGGTCCTCCTTCTGCATCAGCATGATGCGTGCTTGACGGGCCGCTGCCTGGACCTGGTTAAATGGCTCATTGCGTTCCAGGAAAGCCAGCACCTTGAACACCTCGGGCGTGGCCGCCGCCTTGGGACCGATGCCGACCAGGACCTCCATCACCTTGAAGCGAGCGACGGCGCGGACGGAAGCGGCCGGCGTCCGGATGTTGCCGATGTAGTACTCCGCTTCGAGCGACCGGGCCAGCCGCGAGACAGCCGGCTTGCCAACCTTGATCAGCGCCTTGATGGCCCGATCGCGACGTTCGATGGTCGCGTCTTCCTCGTCTTCAATGCGAATGGCCGAGATGAGGATCGGCACCGCCTCGGCCGCCTCCAGCGCCTCGATCTCGACCAGCACATGGGCCGTCTCCAGGGCCAGGGGCGGAATGGCCAGCACCTTCGGATCGCGCTTGAGAAAGGGGACCAACTCTGGCCCGGCGGCTTTGGCGCCGGCACCGATCTTCGCTACCGTTCCGATCAGCGGCAAAGCGTCCTTCGGCTCCGTCTTCTTGAGCAGTTCGCGCAGACCAGGGACGGCGTCCTCCGCGTCAGGCCCGAGTGCGGCCAGCACCTTGAGCAGACGCACCCGGACAGGAACCGCGGCGACGAGCAGTCCTTCGCCGAGCGCCTTGGCGTGCGTTTTGTCCCATTTCGTGCTGTCGATCGCCTCCTCGGCGGCCTTGACGACGTCGGCGTCCTTGTGTTCGAGAGCGGCGAGCAAGCCGGGCAGGGCCGCTTCCGCGCCGGCCTGGACGAGTCCCTTGACCGCCTGGCGGGCGACTGCTGTCTCGCGATCCTTGAGTCCCAACACGAAAACATCGAGTGTAGCCTTGTCGCGCGGATCGATGGCGGCCAGGGCTTGCAGCGCCAGCCGGCGCAGTTCGGCGGACGGATCGCGGGCTGCGATCCGCACCAGGTCCGCAGCGGCGGGACGGGCGTTCTCCTTCATCGCGGCCAGGGCATCGAGCGCATAGCGGCGGACGACTTCCACGGGATCGGCGAGCAGCAGCGCGAGCGGCTTCACCTCGGCCGGAGGAGCAATCCCCAGGGCGTCGAGTCCCTGTCGAGCGGCCGTCACCACGTTGTCATCGGTATCGCGCAGCGATTCGACGAGCAGCGGCTGGACGAAGTCGCGATTCTTCGGCCCGAGCAAGCCGAGAGCGCGAGCCGCGCGCGTTCGCAAGGTCGCGTCGCCATCCTTGAGCAGGCCGGCCAGCGAGGGGGCGGCGGGCTTTGCATCGGGACCGAGGGCGGCAAGACTGTCGAGAACATGCCGGCGCACTTCCAGCGGCACAGCAGGCAGAAGCAGCGGCTCCAGCAGCGGCAGATGCTCCGGGCGCGGCTTGCCGATGAGGACCAGGGACGTCAGCGCGGCACGGCGCAATCCCTCGTCATCGGCCAGGGCGGCGCGCAGCAGATCGGGGATGAGGTGGCGGGCTTCCGTGCCATATTGTCCCAGTTCGCCGGCTGCCTTGATGCGCTCGGCCAGCGCTCCCTCGCGCAAGGCCCGCTGCAGGTCGCTCAACTCCGCCGGCAGGGTCCACACCTTCAGTTCGCCGCCGTCGCCTCCCGTCAAAGCGGTCTTGCCGTCGGGCGCGACGGCGACAGTCTGAATGAGCCGTTTGTGTCCCGTAAAGGATTGAAGCTGGACCCCCGTCGCGGCGAGCCAGAGGCGAACGGTGCGATCGGCGCTGGTGGAGACGACACGCCGGCTGTCGGGAGTGAAGGCGAGCGCGGAGACGGCTTCCGTATGCCCTTCGAGGCGGCGAAGCTCCTTGCCGGACGTCAGGTCCCACAGCCGAATGGCGAAGTCCTTGCTGCCGGGGACGAGTCCTTTATTGCCTGGTCCAGCCTGGTATCCACCCGCGGACAGTGCATGCCGCCCATCCGGCGCGATGGCCACACTCCAGACGATGTCCTGATGTCCGGGAAGTTGCAGCACCTCCGCACCCTTGTCGAGGTCCCAGTAGCGAACCGTCTGATCGCTGCCGCCGGTGAGGGCGTGCCGGCCATCCGGTGTGAAGGCGACGCTGTTGACCGTGTTCGTGTGGCCGACGAGGCGATTGATCTCCCGTCCCGTCTCGATTTCCCAGAGACGAACGACGCGATCCTTGCCGCCGGAGAGCGCCTGTTTGCCGTCGGCCGCGATGGCGATGCAGAAGACCTCGCCGAGATGTCCACTCAGCTTGCGCAACTCCTTGCCTTCGCGCAGGTCCCACAGGTGCAGGTCGAGGTCCGCGCCTGCGGTCCAGCCTTCTTTCGTCTTGCGGCCGGCGGCGGCGAGGACAGCAAAGCGGCCTCCCGCGGAGAACGCGGCGGCGGAGATGCCATCGATGAACCCCTGCCAGCGCTTGAGTTGCTGGCCCGAGCGCACGTCCCACAGCCGCAGCGTCGAGTCCTCGGTAGCGCCTTGCTTGTCGCCCTCACCGGTGACGCCGCCGCTGGCCGAGAGCGCGTGCAGGCTATCGGGACGGAAGCCGACGCGGAAGATGGTGCCGGCATGGCCCTCGAAAGGCGGATGACGCACGGGCGGCGGGGGCGGCGGATCGACTGCCGGCGGTTTGTCCCTGGGCGGCGGCTCGACGGCAGGAGGAGTGACCGGAGGCGCAAGCTCGACATCGTCGGTTTCACCGACAGCACTGGGTTGTGCTGAGCCAAACAGGTTGTCGAGGTGGTGCCAGTTGAGAGCGAGGAGGATTCCCGCGCCGCCGACGATCAGCAGCAGAACGCAGGCGAGCAAGTGCGCGGGACCGGACGGAGCGGGGGTGGCAACCGGAACATCCGCGACGGGGACCGCTTCGGGAGGCAGACGGAGGCGCGGTCCGGAAACAGGACGATCGGCTGTGGGAACGCTGACGACGTGTCCACAGGCGACGCACTGAACCGGGCGTCCGGCATACTCTTCGCGGACCTGATACTGCTGTCCGCAGGAGCAGTTCACGGCAATTGGCATGGACGTCCCTCCCGAGGGGAGCGAGCCTTGG
>JBBSDR010000812.1:0-4274 GCA_038240465.1 Gemmatales bacterium | reverse complement strand
TGTCCATTTTCAGGGGTGATTTGCGATTATCACTCCAGCATGCCTTGTGCGCCCGCCTTTGCTTGCCAACAGCGTCTATGAAAGCCCATGAATGTCCCGATCCGGCCACCGTGCCCAGTCCGGTGTGCGCAACTTGGGGAATGGTCGCGGACCGTCACCGCGGCCAGTGAACCGCTTACTTTTAGGAGACTTGCTGATGTTGCAGTCGTTGTTCCGTACCCCCTTCAGAAAATCGCGTGTGCGGCCACGCCGGGTTCGGCTCATGGTCGAAGAACTGGGCGAACGCATCGTGCCGGCTGACTTTACTGGCGGAGCGCCGCCCGTGGCCATCGCTGACAGCTTCACAGGGCTGGATCAAGGACAGATCCAGGTTCTGTCGCCTGGCGTCCTGTCCAACGACTCCGACCCCGACAGCAATCCGCTGACCGCCTGGCTTCAGTCCGGGCCTGCCAACGGTTCCGTGAACCTTGCTGCCGATGGCTCTTTTCAGTTCGTCCCGGTACCTGGCTTCGTCGGTACGGATAGCTTCACGTACCGTGCTTACAACGGTTCGCAATACTCGGACCCGGCCACCGTCACGGTGAGCGTCGATCTTGCCGTGGCACCGGTGCCGCAGATCCAAGCGGAGGAGGGGACACCGTCTGCCGCGACACTCGCTGGTTTTACCTCGAACCTGTCCAACCCGACGGCGGGCGACTTCACCGCGACGGTGGATTGGGGTGATGGCACCATAACCAACGCGGAGGTCGTGTCCACCGGTGGCAACAACTTCGCTGTACAGAGCAACCATACCTACGTGGACGACGGCCTCTTCAACGTCAAGGTGACCGTCACCGACCGCGAAGGCAACAACACCAACATCACGGACAACGTCAATGTGGCAAACTTGCCCCCCGTGGTCAGCGCCGGCGGCGATATGACGATCCATGAAGGCGAGTCGGTGTGCCTGAACGGCGTCTACGCCGACCCCGGTGTCAACGACACGCATTCGTTCTCCTGGACTGTTTCCAGCAGCAACGGCCAGAGCATCACCAGCGGCACGGGGCGGACCTTTACTTTCACACCCAGCGACGACGGCATCTACACCGTCACGTTCAGCGTTACGGACAACGGTGGTGCCACCGGTTCGGCCAATGTGACCATCACCGTCGATAATGTGCCGCCGACCCTGGTTCTCACTGGACCAGGAGAAATTGACGAAGGCTTCACGTACTCGCTGAACCTAGCGTCCTGGGATCCGGGTGATGACACTATCCAGTATTGGACGATCAACTGGGGTGATGGTTCCGCCGCGGAAACCGTGCCCGCCGACACCACGCCCACACACGTCTACGCTTATGCACTGCCGGGCAGTGTCACCATCAGCGCCACGGCTACCGATGAGGATGGCACCTGGGATGCTGGCAACACGGTCCTGCTGGCGATCAACAATCTGCCACCGACAGTGGACGTCGCGATCACGCATGGCGCCTTGCGCATGGTCACGCTCAACGGCCATGTCACCGACCCCGCTGCGCAGGGATTGACTGTCACCTTCTCGGGCATGGTCACAGGCACCGCGACGACCGACGCGGCTGGCTACTACACCATCACCGCGGAGGCCACCGGATTGGGACAGATCTTCGTTTCCACCGTGGACGCGGGCGGACTTGCCTCGAATGTGGCGGTGGCGGATGTCACCAGTTCGCCGCCGGTGTTCGTGAGCCTCGCGGCCGTGGCGGGAGACCTCGACTGTTACACCATCAGCGGCCAATTCCAGGGCGAGTCGCTGACCGGCATGAGCGTCACGCTCCGCGGTCTGCGTGCCTTGGCAAATGTGCCGCCGGTGCAGGTGTTTAGCGACGGCACGTTCTACTACAACTGGCGCCACACCGACCTTACCGACTGCGGCTGGATCAGTGTCTCGGTGACCGATTGCTGGGGCCAACAGACCATGCTCGAAATGCCGGGATCGCTACAACAACCGAGAGGCTGGACGCGCCGCGAGATGCTGCGTGTCGGCGGATTGAGCCTACTTGGGCTGAACCTGCTCGATCCCTTCCTGCCGTTGGTGTACGCTGATTGCTGGACGAGCAAGGCGTCCCGCGAAGCCGCCTCTTGCGGCTGGCCCTGGTGGTGTGTTCCTGGAGTGGTAGCACTGAGTTCCGAGGGAATCCCATGCCGGTATTAGCTCGCTGGCGCCTATCGGCCATCTGTTTGCCGGCGCTCGCTTTCTTCGCCGTGTACTCCCCTCGACCGACGCGGATGGTAGAGGCGGCCCAGCCGCCGCGGGAGTCCCCGAGCGTAACAGTCTACGACCCGAATCCAAAGCACTTGTGGAATCGGCTGCACGAGGCGCTCTCTGGGAGGCTCGAAGGAGAGGGGCCAGACGACCCGGGTGAGCTTGACCCGTTCCTCCAGCAAGGCAACCCCTACCGAGAAAAGGGGACACAGTACAAACGCGCCGCGACCGTGCTGGACGAGTTTATCGCCGCGCGGGGCGACAGGCTGATCGCGGACCCTCGCAAGCGGGCGTTGCTCCAGCGCGACCTGTGGGTGCTGTTCGACACGGTGGCGCCGTCGCGATTCCTTGTCACGCCGAGCAAGTCAGATGGCGAGATCGAATTGGCGAGTCGAGTGGCGAAGGTCCTGCCGCGGCTCGCATTGACGGCAGAGCAGATCAAGGCATTACCGGACAATTTTGCGGAGGCTCGGGCGGCGAAGAAGTTCCCCGCTGGGTACGACGCTGGCCGGCTGTGGGATGCCGACGGCCCGTGGGTGCTGCTGGGCTCAAAAGAGAAAGTGCCCCTGGCCCGAACCCACGTCGAGTTCTTCGGCGGCCGGTCCGCCTTCTTCGTCTTCCTGCGGCTCTCCAAGGGGCGGGAGCAAACTCAGAAGTACGTTGCCGAACTTCGCCGCAATGGGACCCCACCGAAGCTCCCGCAGGGCGATGCTGATTTTGCCCTGGTCCGGCAGATGCAACTGATCGACGACAGCGGCAGGATCACCTTGACGCCCGTCATCGAATCGTTGCAACTTCGGGGGAGGGAAGATCAGGAGTTCAAATTGAGCCGCAAGGACTTTACAGCCGGGAATGCCAGCCTGATCCCGTTGAGGGCGGAGGATCGAGAGCGCAACCACATCGCCCGCCTTGGCCGGAACGCTGGCAACGGACGGGTCAAGGTCCTGGATACCTGTGGGAGTTGCCACACTCCGGACACGATGCAAAGTTATGTCCGTCACTTCCCGCCATCGCAATCCAACTACCCGAGCATGGAGGTGTCCAGTCGAGACGAGGAGGGGCTTCGCGCACGGATCGGGAAGAAAGACCGATACGAATGGGGGCTGCTGCAAGGGTTGATGCTGGCACCGTCCAAGGAGTAACGGCGGTTTGCCGGAACAACCGCGGTTGAGGGCCGCTGAATGGCAGTTTCCCACATCCGGGCCTGCAACGAACTGAGAAAAGTGATCGGGAGGATTCGCAATGGCCACCGAGCAACCTGGCGGGGTCTTCAGGTGCGGCAATCTGCTGTCGCAGAACCCCCGCATGCTCGAGGTGTTCGCCCAGATTACTGACTCCGGGAGAGTCGATGCTGCGGTTCTGATCGAGGGCGAGAGTGGGACCGGCAAGCAGGAGGTGGCCCGAGCGATCCACCAGGCTTCCGCCGCCCGACGGCCAGGGCCGCTCATACTCCTGAATTGTGGGGCCATCCCGGGAACCCTGCTCGAGAGTGCGTTGTTCGGTCATGTTAAAGGGGTCTTCGCCAGGCTCGAGGCAGTGGTCCGGCCCGGGGTGATCGAGAAAGCGCAGAGCGGCACCGTCTGCCTGTGCCACATCGAGGGGCTGCCGCGGGCGGTTCAGGACAGACTGCTTCGCGTGCTTCAAGAGCGCCGGATCCTCCGGGTCGGCGCTCCTGAGGAGATCGAGGTAGACGCGCGAGTCATCGCCACTGTCCTCGGCGAGAACACTTTAGCCAACGAAGAGACGTTTCGCCAGGACCTGCGCTATCAACTTGGGGTACTCCGCCTGCGCCTCCCGCCCCTCCGCGAACGGTCCGAAGACATCCCGCTGCTGGCCAGGCATTTCGTACAGAAATACTCCGACCCGACCGGCCCACCGGCCTAACTCAGCCCACCGGCAATGGAGGCGCTGCTGCGCTCTGCGTGGCCGGGAAATGTTCGGAATTGGAGAACGTCATCGAGCGGGCGTGCTTCCTGACCAGGGGCGGCCTCATCCGGCCCGAGCACCTCCCGCCGGAGTGATGCTTCGGCAGACCGATCACGCGATTGGAGAT
>JBBSDR010000811.1:0-4275 GCA_038240465.1 Gemmatales bacterium | reverse complement strand
GGTCGATCGCATGGCCGGCGTTGGCGTTCTTGTGCCAGGCGGGCGCGAGTCCGTCCAGGTTCTCCTGCGCCCATTCCGCCGTCATCTTGAACTCGGGAGCGCCATGCGCCAGGTCGATGCCGGCATAAGGATAGAGGACGTACAGCAGCCAGGTGCCGAGAAGAAGGCCGGCCGCGGCGAGGGCCTGGGTGCGCAGGGATTGGCCACAGAGCAGGTAGAGGAACGGATAACCCAGGCCGATCTGGGTCAGCACATTCATCAGCGACCACTCGGGGGAGAGCTTGCCGTTCGATATGAGGAAGATACCCAGCACGACGAGGATGAGCGAACGCCCGAGGACGTGAAAGAAGAGCGTCGTTTCCGATTGGCCGGAGTTGCGCCTCCGGGCGTAGGAGTAGGCCGCCGCGACGCCGACCATGAACATGAACGAGGGCTGGATCAGGTCCCAGTAGCCGCAGCCGACCCAGTGGACGTGGTCGAACTGGTAGAGGACCGGCTTCCAGAAACCGGGCGCGACGTCGGCCGCGATATGCCGGCTGGCCGTATCTGCCAGCCCGAAGCCGGTGAAGGCCAGCGTCACCATGATCAGGCCGCGATAGGCGTCGAGGGAGAGGAGACGCTGCTGGAGGAAGTCAGGCGGCGGTTCCGGTTCCAGGGGGACGACTTCAGCGGATTCGTCAGACATGGTACGGCACTCGATGCGGCGGGCGGCTCGGGTGATGATAGTTGAAGGTATCCCGCCGTCCGCATCGTGTACAGGCGAAACTGTTGACCGTCGAAGAGGAGCAGAAAAGCAGGTGCTGCGGGCCGCGAGCCAACTCTCGCGGGGTCTGACCCCTTTCGGCCCCTATGATCTGCCGCTCGGGCATCGGCTACCGCGTCGACCCCTTCCGCTACTGGCTTCCTGGCCGCGAAGGTCTGCTCTGGCCAGGCAACAACGCGAGCGAAGAGGAAAAGCAAGCCTGGCGAGACCGCTGCGCGGAACACTATCGCAACTTGCGCGAGCAGCCGCCATCCGTGTGATTGGCTGGCGGCGCCGCCGAGTGCCGCGCCACGTCGCGCGGTCCTTGACGGGGAAGGGAGCGGAGTGCCAAGCGAATCGCTGGTTTGATGGGACGGTCGGGCTTGTGGGCCTGAACATCGTCGCGCATACTGTACATAGGTCGGCGCAAGCCGAGACAATCGAGGACAGCAACGGAGGCACGGAAGATGGGACAGAACCAGTTTCGGGCGGTTCGGTGCAAGCTCTCCAGAGGCATCTTCTCCAGCGAGCGCGCGTTTGAGATCACGCTGGCGAACGGCGAGAAACACTCCGGACCGGCGCCGATTCACTTCTGCTGGAACGATGCCGGCAAGCCGCTCACCTTGACCGAGGCCATCGACGAGGAGATCGATGGGTGGGTGGCGGCCCGGCCGCTCAAGCAGCAACTGCCCGGCGACCAGGTGGCCGTGGCGGTTCCTGACGGCGAGTCACTGGCGGTGCGAGGGTCGCAGGTCCGGAACGCCTGGACCGACATCGTCCCTCCCATTCCGACAATGGTGTGATGGAGGGGCACACCAGTGTACCTTTCGGATCGGGATCTGGAGTACGTCGTTGACCGCGGCGATCTGATCGTAACTCCGCGGCCGAAGGAGTTTGGTCCCGGCAGTATCGATCTGCACCTGGACACCGTCGACGAAGCGCGGGTGTGGAGTTCCTCATTGCACGACGAGTCGCTGAAGGGCCAGGGAATCGGCAGGCCGAGCGTCGGACTCGGCGGCTTCGACTACAAGCAATTTGCCCGGCAGTACGCCGTCGGCGTTCCGACCCACGATGGCTCCGGGGACGAACCGCTCGTCTACCGTGAGGGTGGCCGCGTGATCCTCCGCCCGGGTGGCTTTTTCCTCTGGCAGACAAAGGAGGTTGTGGGTACGCCGACGGCCAACGCCCGCTACATCTGCTTCATCAACGGGAAGAGTACACGCGCCCGTCTGGGGTTGCTCGTTCATCTGACCGCCCCAACCATCGAACCGGGGTGGTGGGGACACGTCACCCTGGAAATCGCCAATCTCGGGCCATTTCGACTGGCGCTGGCAGAGAAGGACGCGATCGCCCAGATCGTCGTGGCCATGATCTCGAGCCCGCCCCAGCAAGAAAAGGGAGCCCGAGGCATCGACATCGGGCAGCAGTCGGTCACGGGACATAGTGGGAAGGGCGACAGGAAGAAGCGGCGAGGCAGGTAGGCAGCCCGGACCTCTCTCCCTTCTTTAGAGATGCGGCCGGCCGCACCGCGCCGCGCGACGGGAACGCCGCGTCGGTCCGAGACGCCGAAGCACTTTCGCCGAAAGCGTGCCGGCGCATCAGTCGCCTTCTCGCGTGGCCCTCCTCGCATCGAACTTCTACCTGAGCTGTGCCGCACGCTCGCCCCCGAAACCGGCTTCTTATCTCGGCGGACCAACGAGGAAGAGTTTGCGCCTTGCCGGCAGGGCATGGAGGAGCCGAGGCTGTTGTGGCCCTGGGCCTGTTTCACGCGGGGTCTGGCCCCTTTCCGCTTCTGCTGATCGCCAAGCACCTGATCCGGGCAGTGATTTTCGGCCCTCAGAAAGAGGAGGTTCTCCGGTGGATCCCTTGAGTATGTGTCGCCAGGCCGTTGAGCGCGTCCTTACCGTCTACACGACAATCCCCTACGCGCACGGCGACCTGCGCTGCGAGGCGCTTTTCGACCGCGAGCACGACCGGTACGCACTTGTCACGCTTGGCTGGAACGCGGGCAAGCGCGTGCATTTCCTCCTCGTCCACATCGACATCGTCGGCGGCAAGGTGTGGATTGAAAAAGACAACACCGAAGACGGCGTCGCCCCGGAGCTGGTTCAAGCCGGCATTCCGAAGTCGCAAATCGTGCTCGCGTTCCGGCCGCCGGAGGTGAGGGAGCAAACCGATTACGCGGTTGCCTGATCCGGTGCCGCCGGCGCCAGACACCGGCGGACTTGCCGTGGCCGCGGCGCCGCCCCGGACCCGCCGCAAGCATTCCGTCGATCCGGCTGCCCGGAGCCGGCGCCGTTCGCTGGCGATTCGCCACGTCAGCGGCCACCGCCTTATCGCCCTGGTAGAGATCGTGTCGCCGGCTAACAAAGATCGCGCCCGGCACGTGAAGGAATTCACCGGCACGGTCCTGTCCGCTTTGAACGCAGGCGTGCATGTGCTGCTTGTGGACCTGTTCCCGCCCGGCCGTCACGACTCCGAGGGCCTGCATGGCATCCTGCTTCAGGAGCTGGAGGATTCGGACGAACGTTACGGCCTGCCCCAGGAGGAGTCGCTGACGCTCGCCAGCTGCGCCGCTGACCCGCCGGGGGGTTGACATTTACCTGGAGCACGTCGCCATCGGCGCCTCTATGCCCGAGATGCCGTTGTTCCTGCGCCCTGATCGCTATGTGAACGTGCCGCTGGAGCCGGCCTGCCAGGCCGCGTATTGCGGCCTGCCGGCGTTCTGGCGTGGGCTCCTGGAAGGACAGACTCCCGCTCCGTGAGGCCGCAGCTTTGCGAGATATTTCTTCGGGGGTTTACCCATTTTTTGGTCCTATGATATCGTATCTCCTTGCATGTCAAGGAGATCTGGGAATGGGGTCTGACCCGAATGGTGCTGTTTAACAATTGTAAACCATCTTGCAGCTATCTACTGTGTAATGAGTTGCATCAACTGCTCTGTTTCAGTGAACAAGCGTGATCTTCAGACGGAAGTGCTTCTGCGGGAAGCACTTCCGTGATGGTTAACAATTGTTAAACAGCACCATTCGGGTCTGACCCCATTTCGGGATTGTCCCCTTTTCAGGTATCCTTTTCAGGGGTCAATCAGCAGCCTTGGGACAAGCCAACCCTGTCAGGGAATCTTCTTGAATCCGAAGAGTGTCTCGATGTTGGTCTTGAGATTGTCGCGCCGCGTCCTCTCGCGGTCGTAGGCCATACTGAGTTCAATCGCCTTTGCGTCGCAGGCTGCGGCCAAGTCCCCGTACGACTGGCCCAAGCGGATGAGGTCCAATTGCAACTCGATGAGTGCTTTCATGTAGAGTCCAGTCACCAGCAACGTAGCCTTCATTGGAACGCTGCGGACACTGGTCGAATACTGGTCGATCTGTTGCTGGAGTTCGACCATGGCACGGGCCGCCTGCTTGCTGATCCGGGCGAACTCCTCGACCTCCTCCCGGCGGGCGGACAGGTAGTCCAGGTTGGTCTGCATCGCCTAAAGTGGGAATTCAAAACGGCCGCGGGCCTCCCCGGGCCGGGCGACCAGGAGTTCC
>JBBSDR010000810.1:0-4282 GCA_038240465.1 Gemmatales bacterium | reverse complement strand
CTGCCGCGACTACGACCCGGCGGAGACGGAGCGGCAGCTCAAGAAGCTGAGCGGTCTGCCCATCGGCTGCACGCGCATGCGGGAGAAGCACGCCACGCCGGAGATTCTGCCGCAGTGCGTCTGCGACTTCGGGGAGGCGCGGCGGCGTGGGGGCTATGCCACCCCGCTCCTGCACGCGCTGGGCTTCCTTGAAGGCCAGAGCGAGCGCATCGTGGGTGTCGATCAGCGTCTTGAGCAGCGGCCGCAGCACCTCGTCGGCGGTCGGCTGCGGCGCGGCGGCCGGGCGCGGCGCGCGCTGCATTTCCTCGATGGCGGAGGCGAGGGTTTCGAGTGCCTCCGCGTTCTGCTCCGTCTGGGCGCGGACGGCGCGAGTTTGCAGGGTGACTTCCTGTCGGACCGCGATCATCTGGCCGAGGAGGGTGTGCAAATCGGGTGCATCCTCCGCCCGCGCCGGGGTCTCCGTGCTGTCCGGAGCCACAGCGGTCGCGCCAAGCCAGACGCGGAAATCGGCCAGCAGCCGTTCGATGAACTCCGGCGTCAGTGCGCCTGGACGGTCTTCAGAAGGGCGGTCAGGGACAGCCGGCGGCGCGGACTCCGACATGTAAGCTCCTCGAGAATCGCGTCGAGGCTTTCGGATTTGCCGGCCTCGAACAGACGGTGACGCAGACGGGTGTTGAGGTCCTTGAGCTGCTCGTAGGCAGCGCGGACCTCGGCGAACTTCTGCGGATGATGTTCCGGCGGAAACTGGCGCACCAGCTCCAGGTAACGGCGACGGATGGCGTCATCGTCGCTGTCGGCGGGCAATCCCAGGATGGCGTAGGCGTCGGTCACATGGGTCCTTTCTTCGCCGCTTGCGGCTTAGCGGTCTTCGGCTCCGCTAAGCCGCAAGGCATCACCACTCGTCCTCGTCTTCAAAGTCGTCAGCATCGGGGTCATCGGGGAACGAATCGAAACTGTCAAAGATGTTCGAGAACATACGGCCAAACGGATTCAAGAGTTCGAGCATCTCGATGTGTTCCTGAATGCGGGTGAGGAGGCCGTCGCGCCGTGGCCCATGCGGCAGTTTCTCGGCCAGTTTGAGCGCCGTATCCAGCGTCATCTTGACGCTGAAGGGATGATACATGCCCTCGCCGCGTCGAAGTTCGTTCTCGGCTCGCAGCAGCGGGAATATCGGGTTATCCTTGAATTTCCGCTGGCCCAGTTCGCCGTAAGCGACCGTCAGCCGATACGCATCCAGCAGCATCAGGGAGCGGCATACCGTTTCCAGTTGCTCCTCGCTGAAGGCGACGTGCTGGGCCTTGCGGAGATAGTCGAGGACTTTCTTCTCGTGCGTCTTCTGGCCGCGGTAGTCGATGCCGGCAGCGCGATGACTGGCCGTGGTATCGATCAGGTGGGCGGCCGCGAGCGGATCGGGCGGCGCTTTCAGACCGTCGCCGAAGCTCTTGTCAAAGCGCTTCTTGACGGCGGGCGGCAGCTTCAGACGAATCGCCTCGATAACCATACTGAAGCTGATGCTCAACTCGCTGCCCAGGCTCCCCTGGGCCTCGCGCAGCAATTCCTCGCCCTTGACCGGGTCGCCTGCCTTGATCTCGCAAGCGGCCCACTTGCACAGGATGGGGGCGCGGTCGCTCGCATCCAACTGAAGGGACGTCTGATACTCGCGCCGCGCCTCGTCATACTTGCCGCTCTCGGCCAGGGAGCGAGCATGGAAAGTGTGGGCGTGCGCCACCCGGCCGCGCAACTGGCGGTCCAGGGGATTGCTCTTCAGCGCGCGCTCGAAGAGTTCCACGGCCTCGGCGGCCTGCTTCTCGCTGAGCAGCAGGCCGCCGAGTTCGGTCAGCATCTCGAAGTGAGTGGGCTGCAACTTCAGCAGATCGCGGCCGGTCTGGATCGCCTTGGCCGTCTTGCTGCGTTCCTTGAGATGACGGAACAGCAGCAAATACGTCTCGGCCTGGTCGGGTGCCAGGCTGATGCTGAAGCGGAGACATTCCTCGGTCCCCGGTTTCAGCGGCCGCGGGCGGTCGGGATGATCGCGGAGGAAAGGCGGCAGTTTCTTCACCTGGTCGGCATCAGGGACACTCGCGGCATTGCGGCCCATATGCTGCCAGATGAGCGCGCGGGCGCGATTGCCGGTGTCGCCCGGCCAGGCTTCCGGATGGTCGGCGATTTCCTTCTGGTATGCTTGCCAGTGCGTGTGAGCTTCTTCCAGGTCGTGGCAGCGGTCCCAGGCAAGGGCCTGCAGGCGGTGAAAGTTCCTGTCCTCGGGGGGTCCGCCGAACACACGTTGATAGCGCGGCACGTCTTCCGGCTGGCCCTGGGTCAGGGTCGCCCAGTAGAGGACCATCGCCAGCCGAGGCACCAGATGCGGCGCCTCGTGCTGAAGCGCCTGCCGGGCCTGGTCGGCCAGGCGGAAGACCGGCGCGAGATTGTGGCCACCCGCAAGCGAAGTGCGCAATTCGCCGAGCAGCCGGACCGCCTCGCTGGATTGCATTACGTTGGCCTGGCGGCGCAGGATCGCCTGAGTCTCATGAGTTTGCGCAGCCTGGTAGTCCTTGTCGATACTGAAGCGCAGCGAGGAGGCGAGCCGGGCGGGCAGGCGATCCGCCTTGAGACGCTGCCAGTTCTCCACGGCGCGGGCGTCGTCCTTCTGGTAGTAGGCTTGCAGGCCGCGCAGAAACACTTTCCACTCGAGGAACGGCGACCGCAGGCCGATCGGCTGCAGGGTGTCGCGCATGGCGTCATCCTGTCCGCCCTCGAGCTGGCGAAAGGCGGCAAGAATGCGGTCAAACTCGGGTACGAGTGCCGGCGGCAGGGAAGCACGGCCGGCACCCTCTTTCTGCACCGCGGCGTCGGCTGCCTGGGCATGGAAGCGCTCGACGACGGCCGGATCGGCGCTGTTGCCGAGCAAGTTCAGCGATTCCTGAACCTCACCGCAGGCAGCCAACTCGGAGGCGATGTCGCCGAGCCAGGCCGATTGGTTACCCGGTGTCTGGAGCAAGCCGTGCAGCGTGGCGGCGGCGTCGCGCGTCCGGCCGTCGCGGCGCAATTGGCGGGCGCGGCCGAGTCCGATCGTGTGCAGCAACTGGCGATGCTCCGGCGTCGGCTCGCTCTTGTAGAGCTGGCGCGTCAACTCGAGCGCATGCTGAAAACGCCCCTCGGACGCGGCACCGTCGATGCGCGGGCGCAAGTTGCCGCCGCCGGCGATGGCGCTTTTCTGTTTGTGCTTCTTCGACACGAGAATCCCTCTCCCCATTCGATGCTGTACGGCATTATACAGGAGTGCGCAAATCCTGCCCATTGCCTGACCCGGAGAGCCACCTTACAACAAACAGCGCGCCGCAAGCAGGAATCAAGGGCCATCCGAGGTCTGGCGTTGACTCACTCGCGCCAGACCTCGAACGGCTGAAGGGAGCCGCCATCCGTGGATGAACGCACACCGCCTTCCCCTTCGCACGAGTTGTATTTATTGAGTCCCTTCCGCCTGCCAACGCAAAGCTCGCTCTACCTCGCCAACGAGGACGTTTGCTGTTTCCTCAATGGCCATGCCGCCCTCTGGCATCCGGCCCTGCTGCTGCTGGCCAATAGCCTGCCGCGCATCGACTCGCCCTACGATCACGAACAGCCGGTGCAGGGCCGGGTCTACGTCATCCCCGAGCATCCGCCGCTCGTCCTGCCCGACGACTGGGCCGACCGCGTCAAGAACACCGGGGCCGTCACCTTTCGCGCCGGCATTGACCGTCAGGCGACGCTCGCCAACCTGCGCGAGGTCCTGCCGGCGTTCCTCGAAGGCCATCCGCAGGCAGCCGACGTCCTGCGCTTGCTCGACCTGCCCGCCGAGGTGATCGCGCCCTTCTTCGGCATCGGCTTCGGCCACGCGCACCTGGCCGCCCTGTGCGAGGCGATGAACCACGACAACCTGCTCGACGCCGATGCCCTTTGGACCGACGTCAAGCAGGCCGTCGCCGCTCTCCTGGCCGGTCCGGACGTCGAGGCATCGAGGAAGCATCTCGAAGCCGCCGCCCAGCGCTTGTTGACGGCGCGCGAAGTCGTCTACCCGGTCGCGATTCATCTGATCGACCTGGTGCTGCTCAACCCGCGGACGATCCAGGACGGCCTGCCCGCCGCGCTCGCCAAGGGAATGCCGGCGAACATCGTTGCCAGCGGCCTGATGCTGGAAGCGCTGGGCAACGCGAAGCCAGAGTTGCTCGCTCTGCTCAAGCAGCGGGTGGGGGAGGGGACTGCAGAGGTTTGCGGCGGCTGTTATGTCGAGCGCGAGGACGCT
>JBBSDR010000809.1:0-4282 GCA_038240465.1 Gemmatales bacterium | reverse complement strand
CGCTCGCGCAACTTCGCGTTCCACTCTTGCATCTGCTCGGGGCTCAGGTTCATCTTGGCGAGCCGGGCCGACACATACTTTTTCACCAGCGGGGAGATGCCCTCCTTGACCCGTGTGCGGAGGTCCTTCGATTTCAGCGCGGCGGCGATCTCGGCCGAGAGTCCGCCGGTACCGAACGTATTCTGTTTCCCGTCCCCCGCGAACGCCGGCCGCTTCTGATAAAGAGCGAACGCCTCGTAGACCGGGTGACAGATCGGGCAATCGGGGACGAAGTTCCTGGCCAGCGGAACGGCCCCCGGTTTCCCTTCCCGCGACACGACGGCATCGACCACGTCGTCGGGGACGCCGTCCGTGTACAGCCCTTCCAGGATGGCGAAGAAAACCATCTGACAGACTGGGTCTGCCTTCCAGTCCTTAACTGGCTTCACAGGGACCTTTTCCCCAGGTTGCGCGGAAGCGGTAGGTTGGTCGATTGAGAATGGGAAACACAGAACGAACATCGCGGTTGACGCAGCAACCAGAATTCCCAAAGATCGCATTTTCATTGGATTGTCCACTTAAACGAGGAATGGGGGTCTTGAGCCTTTGCTGCCAGCACACACAGCGATTATCCGGCAATGAGACATCGGATGCAACCTTTTTGCCAACATGAACAAAATCGTCGATACGCTCTTGTGCGGCCAAAGGCTTCGGCCGTCCACCGGCGGTCGAACAAACCCGGTGGCCTTCGTGCAGGACAATTATGAAAGTGTTGCGGTCGTATCACCTGCGGTCTGGCTACCCCGGATCGGGTTTCGCGGGCGGGAGACCACCGCCTATTCACCAGCCATGCCCCGAGGCCGACGAATGACGACACGGGTTCCTCCGGTGAACGCGACTTTCACGAGTCGCAAGCAACTACTGATCGCTGGCATGGCCGTTCTGGCCATCGCCTGCCATTTGCTCCTGCGCTTTGGCTTCCGGCCCGAGGGCATCGTCCTTGGCTTCCGGATGGTCGCTCTTCCGCTTGTCCTCGCTCTTGCCCTGGGGGGTATTCCGCTCGTCCTGGAACTCCTTATCAAGTTGTCCAGGCGCGAGTTCGGTTCGGACCTGCTGGCGGGAATTTCTATTGTCACCGCGGTCTTG
Source organism: Gemmatales bacterium (assembly GCA_038240465.1). Classification (GTDB taxonomy): domain Bacteria; phylum Planctomycetota; class Planctomycetia; order Gemmatales; family Gemmataceae; genus JBBRIK01. Next base: position 3,157 of record JBBSDR010000809.1, on the reverse strand, counting down.
CTTGGCGAGTACCTGGCCGGGACGCTGGTGGTCCTCATGCTCTCCGGGGGCGAGGCCCTCGAAGGCTACGCCGTTCGCAGCGCCTCGTCGGTACTGGCGGCCCTGGCCCGGCGCATGCCCTCCGCGGCGCACCGCAAGCAGGACGGGCAGGTGGGCGATGTAGCGCTCGACGCGGTGGCGGTCGGCGACACGCTGGTGGTGTACCCTCACGAGGTTTGTCCGGTGGATGGCATCGTGTCCGAGGGGCATGGCACGATGGACGAGTCGTACCTCACCGGCGAGCCGTACCAGATGTCCAAGGCGCCTGGAGCGACCGTACTTTCGGGAGCCGTCAACGGGGCCTCGGTGCTGACCATCCAGGCAGGCAAACGGGCCGTCGATTCCCGCTACGCGAAGATCATGCAGGTCATGCAAGCGTCGGAACAGAGCCGCCCGCGCCTGCGACGGTTGGGAGATCAACTCGGAGCCATCTACACGCCCGTGGCGGTGGCCGTTGCGCTGATCGCCTGGGCTGTAAGCTCCGACCCCATGCGGTTCCTGTCAGTCCTGGTGGTCGCCACTCCGTGCCCGCTCTTGATCGCCATCCCGGTGGCGATCATCGGTGCGGTGTCCCTCGCGGCCCGGCGCGGGATCATCATCCGCGACCCTGCGGTCCTGGAGAAGATCGACACCTGCCGGACGGCCATCTTCGACAAGACCGGCACGTTGACCTACGGCCAGCCGTGCCTCACGGAACTGATCCCGGGACAGGGTTGGGAAGGACAGCAGGTGCTGACGCTGGTCGCCGCCCTGGAGCGTTACTCGAAACACCCGCTGTCCGGGGCGATCCTGGACGCCGCCCGGAAGGCCGAGGCCGCAATCCCGGAAGCCAGTGCCGTCAGCGAGCCTCCCGGACAGGGACTGGTCGGTTCGGTCTCCGGGCGAGCCGTGGAGGTCACGAGCCGGCAAAAAGCAGTCGCTCGGCGGCCCGAGCTGGCAGCGGAGTTGCCCGCCACATCCGGCGGGCTGGAATGTATCGCTCTCGTCGATGGGCGCTACGCGGCGACGCTGCAGTTCCGCGATCAGCCCCGCGCCGACAGCGCGTCGTTCATTCACCATCTGAGACCCAAACATCGCTTCGACCGGATGCTCCTGGTTTCCGGGGATCGGGAGTCCGAAGTCCGCCACTTGGCGGAGCAGGTCGGAATCGCGGAAGTCTACGCCGGCCAGACGCCCGAGCAGAAACTGGAGATCGTCCGGGCCGAGACACGAAAGGCGAACACGGTTTTCCTTGGAGACGGGGTCAACGACGCGCCTGCGCTTACGGCGGCCACCGTGGGGATCGCCTTCGGCCAGAACAGCGACATCACGTCCGAAGCGGCCGGCGCGGTGATCCTCGAAAGTTCGCTCGAAAGAGTGGACGAGTTCCTGCACATCAGCGGCCGGCTCCGCTCGATCGCCCTGCAAAGCGCCGTGGGCGGGATGGCGCTGAGCCTGGTCGCGATGGGCGTTGCGGCGGCGGGATTCCTCCCCCCCGTGGCCGGGGCGGTCCTCCAGGAGGTCATCGACGTCGCGGCCGTGCTCAATGCTCTGCGCATGGCTATCCCGCCCCGTTCCCTCACGGATTATTAGACTCGTCAAAGCTCAAGGCTCGCGATGGAGGCTGCCCGGGATCCGGGTGATGGCGGCGTTTCCTTGCCCAGCGGGGCAATAGGGTAGATGGTTCCACAAACAGGAGTTGTTATGGCTCACGACACACGCGATACGACCCACAAGCAGACTGCTCACGAGGGTGATGGCGGCCACACCGAGAAGGACCCCGTCTGCGGCATGGACGTGGACACTGCTTCCGCCCTTCGGTCCGAGCACGGCGGTAAGACATACTTCTTCTGCAACCCTCGTTGCCAGGAAAAGTTTCGCACCGAGCCTTCCAGGTATTTGACCCCGCAGCCGAATACTCCGGCCCCGGCCGTGGCTGCCGCACAGCCAGCGCCTCCGCACGGCGAGGCGGTCTACACCTGCCCGATGCACCCGGAGATTGTGCGTCCCGGGCCGGGTTCCTGCCCCATCTGTGGTATGGCTCTCGAACCGCGCACGGTAAGCGCGGAGGGCGAGACCAGCCCCGAGTTGCTGGATATGACACGGCGGTTCTGGGTGTGCCTCGTCCTGTCCGTTCCGCTCCTCCTCCTGGCCATGTCGGAAATGATCTCCGGCCAGCCGGTGCAGCATGCGTTTCCCGGGCGCCTGCTCATCTGGATTCAGTTGGCCCTCGCCACCCCGGTCGTGCTCTGGGGCGGCTGGCCCTTCTTCCAGCGCGGCTGGGCATCCCTGGTCAACCGCCGCTTGAACATGTTTTCGCTGGTCGCGGTCGGCACCGGGGCGGCCTACCTGTTCAGCGTGGCAGCCGCTCTGTTTCCGGACATCTTTCCAGCCTCGTTCCGCAGTCATGGCGGCGCAGTCGCCCTCTACTTTGAGGCGGCCGCCGTCATCGTCACGCTGGTGCTGTTGGGACAGGTGCTCGAACTGCGGGCCCGCAGCCAGACCAACAGCGCTATCCGGGCCCTCCTGGGGCTTTCGCCCAAGACGGCGCGACTGCTCCGAGAAGACGGGGCGGAAGAGGACGTTCCCCTGGAGCGCGTGAAGCCCGGCGATCGGTTGCGGGTCCGTCCGGGTGAGAAGGTTCCCGTGGACGGCGTGGTCACCGAGGGCACGAGCTTCGTCGATGAGTCGATGATCTCGGGAGAACCCGCCCCCGTGCCGAAGAGCTCGGGCGACAAGGTGACCGGGGCCACCGTGAACGGCACGGGCAGTTTGGTCGTCCGCGCCGAACGGGTCGGCAGCGAGACGGTGCTGGCCCAGATCGTCCACATGGTCGGCGAGGCCCAGCGCAGCCGCGCGCCGATCCAGGGCCTGGCGGACACCGTCGCCTCCTATTTCGTCCCCGCTGTCGTATTCGCGGCCGCGGCCACCTTCACGGTCTGGGCCATCTTCGGCCCCGAGCCGCGGATGGCTTACGCCCTGGTCAACGCCGTGGCCGTCCTGATCATCGCCTGCCCCTGCGCCCTCGGCCTCGCGACGCCGCCCGCGCTGATGGTCGGCACCGGCCGCGGCGCACAGCTCGGGATCGTCATCCGCGGCCCCGAGGTCCTGGAGCAGACGCGGCGCATCACGACTGTCG
>JBBSDR010000808.1:0-4284 GCA_038240465.1 Gemmatales bacterium | reverse complement strand
TTTTCTCGTGGGAGCCTTCGCCGTTGACCCACCGGGGGCCGCGTCGGCACGCCTTACGGCCTGGCGTGTCGGTCCCACCGGGGTCTGAGACCCAGGCGAACCGTCACGAAGGGTTCCCCAGGAACCTGGGAGGTCTGCCGTCTCCCGCGTGTTCGTAAATCGGTACGGGTGTCGCCGAACCAGAAGGCCCCAGGTCCTCCGGAAGTGCGTCTTGAACCGGAGGGAGCGAAGCACAAGACGCGGCGTGGGTATTGCTTGGCGAACGCAATGAGCCAGCGAAACGGGCGGCAGAAGTCGGAGTGTCCTCGAAGTACCAGTGCAGCAGGCGAACCTTCCCAGGGGAGCCTGTCAAGGGGAAGGGGGGCACCTTGTCACAGACCCGTTGGAGGGAAACACGGCGAGGGCATCGTACCTCAATACCGTGTCAACGTGACGACAGCGGATAGCAGACCTGGTGAAGCAGGCTCTGAGTGGGATTGATGCTCACTGGGGTTTGTTAGCTTAGGGGGTGCGTGGCGGTCCACTTCGTGGACCGCCAGGTAGTGAAGCTGTGACAAGACGAGCCGGATGCGTTAATTGCGCACGTCCGGATCTGTGGGAGGCGCGGCGCGCGAGCGCCGCGCCTACCCGGCAATTCCGCTCCAAATTGGACCTGGACGTTCGGGTCTTGACCCCTTTACCTGGCCCTTTACCTGGTTGCTCTGGTCGTGCAATGGCGGAAGGGCGGCACCTTCGGATTGTCGTCTCTCGAAGGCCATGGGTACGGCGAACAACCGGACGAAATCTATTTCGACATCGACGAGGTGGCGACACGCATCGCCAACTTACTGCGAACCGGCCTGAGGACCGTGCCGCCCTCAGAGGTGACGCTCAGAGAACTTCGCGCCGAACGGAACCTCTCGCAGGTGCAGCTCGCCAAACTCCTGGGCGTCGAGTCCGTGTCGGCGCGGCGGGCATCCGTCGTTCCGACTCGGACTTTTCTTTTTTCATTTTCCCTTGACAAACCTTCCCTCGCTATTGTACTATTGCACCTCATACAGTAATACAATCCTGGAGAGGGATTGCAAATGCGCATCGACCTGTCTGGGGGCGATGGGATGCCGATCTATCAGAAGATCGTCAACCAGATCACCTATCAGGTGGCTTCGGGCCGGCTGACGCCGGGGGCGGAGATGACGCCCATCCGGACGCTGGCCGATCAGCTCGTCGTCAACCCGAATACCGTGGCTCGCGCCTATCGCGAACTGGAGCGGGCCGGCATCCTGACAACCCGGCGAACCGCTGGCACGTTCGTGGCCAACTGTGGAACAGACGCCGCCCGTCTCGCTGCCCTCGCCCTGCTCACCGGCTGCATCGACGCCCTGGTGGTCGAGGCCCGGCAAATGAACGTCGGCGTCGATGAATTGCTCGACCTGGTCAAGCGGCGATACGACGGACAATCATCCGCAGGGGAGGGAGAGAAGCGATGAGCGATAACGCGATCGAAGTGCGCGGGTTGGTGAGACGGTTCGGCCGCACTGCCGCGCTGGATGGAGTGAGTCTCGACCTGGCCCGGGGGACCGTCCTGGGGCTGGTGGGCGTCAACGGTTCGGGCAAGACCACCCTCATCAAACACATCCTCGGCCTGCTGAAACCGCAACAGGGCAGCGTCCGTGTCTTCGGACTCGACCCGGTCGCCGACCCCGTCGGGGTCCTGTCGAAGATCGGCTATCTCTCCGAAGACGGCGACCTGCCCGGCTGGATGCGCGTGGCGGAAGTCCTGCGCTACATTTCGGCCTTCTATCCTGCCTGGGACTTTGACCTGGCCGAGCAACTGCGGCTCTCGTTCCGGCTCGACCCGGCGGCGAAGGTGGATGCGCTCTCGCGCGGGCTGCGCGCCCGGCTGGGGTTGCTGGTGGCGCTGGGGCATCGCCCGGAGCTGCTGATCCTCGACGAGCCTTCCGGTGGCCTCGATCCCCTGGCGCGCCGCGACATCCTGCAAGCGGTCGTGCGCAACGTCGCCGGGGAAGGCCGAACGGTGCTGTTCTCGTCCCACTTGCTCGACGAGGTCGAGCGGATCGCCGACCACATCGCCCTGATCGACTCGGGCAAGGTGCAGTTCCACGGCCCCCTCGACGAAGTGCGCGCCCGCCACCATCGGCTCACGCTGCGTTTCCGCGAGCCGCGTTCGTCTCCGCCGGCCCTGTCGGGAGTGCTGTCCTGGGAAGGCGAGGGACACGAGTGGACCGCCCTGATGGCCGGCACGTCGGAAGAGGTGCAGGCGGCCGCGAAGGGCAGCGGCGGTCAGGTGATCGAGGACGGGTTACCGCGTCTGGACGAAGTGTTTGCCGCCCACGCCGGGCGCGGTGGGGAGGAATGAACCATGCGCTCTCCCGCTCTTGCTCTGACCTGGGAAATCTGGGCTCGACATCGCTGGTTGAACGCCCTGACCGGGGCCTACCTGCTGTTCATCTGCCACTGGGGGCTTCTCCTGCCCATGCCTGAAGGCCTGGCCGGGGGGCTGATGGTTCCGCTCGTCGTCGGCGGGCTGCTGGTGATCGGATCGGCCGCTCATGGTGGCCAGGATTCCCGCCTGGAGGCGGCTACCTCGGGACTGCCCATGCGGCTGCTCGTGCTGCCGGTGCCGGCCCGGACGCTGGCCGGGATTGTCTTTCTCTGGGTGACGCTCCCCGTATTCCTGACCGCGCTGCTCTACACCCGCTGCGTCATCCTTCCGATCGTGGGCGATGCGCCGCTCTTCTGGCCGGGCTTGCTGATGGCGACCCTGGCCGCCTGGCTGGTCGCCGTGGCCTGGCTGCCCTTTCCTCTTCCGGGCCTGCGTCCGGTGGCCGTGGCGGTCCTGGTTGTCGGTTTCGCCACGCTGGGCGCCGTGGCGGCGGAGGAGAAACTCTCGGCGGACGTTCTCGCAAGTTGTTTCCTGGTGCAATGGCCGCTGGTTTACGGCCTCATGGTTGTCGCGATCTATCGAGCACGTCGCGGCGAGGGGATCGACGCCCGCTGGCCGACCCTGTCGTTACCGTGGAAGGGCCGGCCGCGTCCGCGCTCGTTCGCATCTCCCTTTCGGGCGCTGGTCTGGCTGCGATGGCGCGCACGGTTCTGGTCGTTCCTGGTGATGAGTGCGATCTGCATGCTCGTCTGCTGGCCGGCCGTCTGGTTTCTGGAGAAGGTGCTGCTGGAGAAGGTCTGGTTACTTGCCTACCTGGACGCGAGCCAGTTGAGCGAGTCGGTGGGGGTAGGCTGGCTCGCGCTCTCGCCGCTGGTGTTCGTACTGATCCCGGGTTTGTTAGACGGCGGGAAGCTGGGTCTTCAGCAGGGGCCGCGGGCCGCCGACTTCATCCTGATCCGGCCAGTTACGAACTGGCAAATCATTCGTGTCCAACTGGTGGGCGCCGCTCTCTGGCTGGCCGGCGTGTGGTCGTCCATCCTGTTTGCGGCCCTGGCCTGGGCCGCCTCGCGCGGACACCTCGGCGACATGACGGAGCGGGTGGTCCAGATGGCCGGTGGCTCCACGCCGGCGCTGCTTCTCGTCACCGGGCTGCTGGCGGGGCTGTTTCTCCTGGGCTGGGCTCACTCGGTGGCGGGACTCTGGGTCGGGCTGAGCGGCCGCCATTGGATGATCGTGATTGCCGGCTGCATCGTGGGCGGCCTGATGATTGCAGTGGGGAGCATCACCATCGACTACTCCATCGATCGCGCTGGCAATCGATGGGTGTCTCGCATCCTTCCCGGAATGCTGTTGGTTCTGCTCTTGCTCAAGGGAGTGAGTGTGTTCCTGGTGTGGCGAGCATTGCTCCGGCGGGGGCTGGCAACGAGAGCGGGATTAGTTGCCGTGGGGTTGGCGTGGGTTGCCGGGACGATGGTTCTCGGGGGCCTGGCGGTGTGGCTGATGCCGGTTGGAAGCGTCTCGCCGTGGCTGCTGGCTGCCGTTGTAGTCCTGGCCGTGCCGCTGGCGCGTCCGTCTCTGGCGCCGCTGGCGCTGGCATGGAACCGGCACCGATAACCGAACGAAGAAGAACAGCAGAAAGCGGAGGTCCTGCATCACCGCAGGTCAGTGCCGCAGCCAATGGTCTCGAAAAAAGTAGCCCTTCCATGCCTCCCGAGGTACTATTATCAGGAAGAGTCTTTTTCGCCCCGCGAGACACAGCCGGATGATCAGGAAATCCGCCAGCCCCATCATGCAACTGATTCGCTGCGTCGGCGACGACCAGCGGGTCCGGGACCTGCCGGACCACATGTTGCTTGGCCAGTTCAGTGCCGGCGGTCAACGAAAAGGGGTCAAAACCC
>JBBSDR010000807.1:0-4292 GCA_038240465.1 Gemmatales bacterium | reverse complement strand
TTTCGTGTATTCCGTGGTTAAATCTCTTCCTCTGGCTGCTTACTCGCGGGATTAACGCATGAATCGCATTACTTTGTTCGACGACGATCGCGTCCTGCTGCTCAACCCGCGCTGGGCCGAACTGGGCGCGTTTCCCCAGGCCCTCCTTCTGGGCCTGCTCTGCTGCGTGCCGCTGGGACTCGTCTTCTGGCTGTATCGCTACGAGATGCGCCTGGTCGCCGCGCGGACGGCCCGGGTCCTGCTGTGCCTCCGCGTCGTCGCGATTATCCTGCTGTTGCTGCTCGTCACCTTGCAGCCCATCTACGCTCGCGTCACACGCGAGGAAGAGCCAACCCGGGTCATTGTCGCCGTGGATATTTCCGACTCGATGCACGTCGCCGACCCGCAGCGCGATCCCATCGACAAGCTCAAGCTCGCTCGCGGCCTCAAACTGGCCGGAGACCTGTGCAGCGTTCGACAACTCGACGACTGGATTCGCCAGTATCAGGACAAGAAACCGACTCCCGAGTGGGTCGCGGCCGACGAGTTCCTCAACGAACCGGAGAAGCGCCGTCGCGAGGCAGTGAGCCGCAAGAAAGCCCACGATGCCGTTTGCGAACGTGTCGATGCCCTGACGCGCTCGCAGGCTATCAAACAATTGCTCTCGCGCGACGGGGTCCGCCTCCTCGATCAGATCAAGGCGAAGAAGAGCAAGGTCGAGATCGAACTGATGGGCTTTGCCGGCGACATCCAGGATGCGAAGCTCGATGCGCTCGACGAACTGTTCCGCAAGGAGCAGCCGACCAAGGACAAACCGAAGCCGGCCGAGAAAGAGAACGAGGACAAGGACAAGGACAAGAAGGACAAGGAAAAGGAGAAGCCGGCGCCGGTCAATCGTCTCAGCAAGACGGACCTCGGCCTGCCTCTGGCCCGCGCCCTGGAGCGCTCGGCCGGCAAGGGGGGCAAGGTCCTCGGCGTCGTGCTGATCAGCGATGGCCTGCACAATGTCTTCGATACGCCGCACTTGCCGACGAAGAAGGCGATCGAGTTGAAGGAGCAGAAGGTCCCGCTCTATCCCGTCGCGGTCGGTGCGGCCAAGCCGCCGATGGATGCGGCCATCATTGCCATGATGGCGCCCACGTCGGTCTTCAAGGACGTTGATGCCCCGATCAAGGTCCGCCTCAAGGCAAGTGGACTCAAGGCGCAGGACCTCAAGGTGATCGTGCATCGTCCGGGCGAAGAGGCCCAGCCCCTGGATCAGAAGACGATCAAGCACGACGGCAAGGACCAGGAATACTTCGAGAACTTCCATGTCCGCCTCGACAAGGAAGGCCGGCAGACGATCCAGGTGACCGTCCAGCCGCAAGCCGAGGACGTCAAGGAAATCAACACCGCCAACAATCGGCAATCGGTCGTCATCAACGTGGCCGACGATACCTCGAAGGTGCTGCTGGTCGATGGCGAGGCGCGCTGGGAGTTCCACTACCTCTGGCAAGCGCTGCTGCGCGACCGTTCGATGAAGGTCAAGAGCGTCGTCTTCACTCAGCCGCGCCTGGGCAAGGTGTCGGAAAAAGACCTGGAGAAGATGAACAATCCGTCTCCGGTGCTGCCGGCCGTTACGACTCCGGATCAGGACCCGCTCAACGATTACGACTGCATCATCCTCGGCGACGTGCTGCCGGAACAGATCAGCCCGGTCGAACGGAAACGCCTCGAAAAGTACGTCGCGGATCGTGGCGGCACACTTGTCGTCCTGGCCGGCAAGCGAGCAATGCCGATGGCGTATTTGCCGAAGGACGGCGACAAGGCAAAGCCCGTGGGACCGATGGACGACAACCAGGACCCGCTGATCAAGATGCTGCCGATCACGCTGGCGCGGGCCGTCGCGCCGCAGGAAGGCTTCCCGGTGACGCTGACGGAGGAGGGCAAGCAGACGGACTTCATGAGGCTCGAAGGAGAAGGCTCGACCGAGGACTCGGTGAAGCGCTGGTTGTCGATGCCGCCGCACTACTGGGGCGTCGTCGGTAAGGCGAAACCGGGCGCGACCACTCTCGCTTACGTCGCCGGGCCAACGGGGACGATGACGCCGGAGGAGAAGAAGCAACGCGAGCAGGAATCCGCCCTGATGGTGCGGCACAACTACGGCTTCGGCCGGGTCTTCTTCATCGGTGTCGATAGCACCTGGCGCTATCGCTACCGCGTCGGCGATACCTATCACCATCGCTTCTGGAGCCAGACGATTCGCTGGGCCGCGTCCGACAAGCCGCTCGTGACGGGCAACCGCTTCGTCCGCTTCGGCACGCCGCAGGGTCTGTATCGCGACGACGAGGCCGTCAAGTTGACGGTCCGCCTGAGCGACGAGATCGAGAAATTGCCGGCGAAGATGGTGGCGCAAGCGCGCATCCTGCGCAAGGACGAGGACAACAAGGACAAGGACACGTTCCTGGTGCCGCTGACTGCCCGTCCGTTGCAGCCGCGCGTGCTGGAGGCACAGGTCCCCGCGCTGCCGGAGGGAGAGTATTTCATCGAACTGACCATTCCGGAATTGGAAGACAAACTGCGCGGGCCGCTGGGGCCGGACGGCAAGGCGACTCCGCTGCGAGCGACGTTCAAGGTGTCGCCGGGCGAGAGCGGCGAGATGGTGCAGTTGGCGACGAACTACACGCTGATGAAGGAACTGGCCGACAAGAACGGCACCAACAAGGTCTACACACCGGAGACAGCGAGCGAACTGATTGAGTTGCTGACGGCGAAGGAGACGACAAAGGCGCAGAACGAAGAGGACCCGCTGTGGTGCTGGTGGCCGATCCTCGTCGCCGTGCTGACGCTGCTGACGATTGAATGGGTGCTGCGCAAGTGGGCGGGGTTGCCCTGAGCGAACTTGAGAGCAAGCGGGAATCAACGTCCAGGGTGTCATTGATCCCTGGTAAACTGCCGGTGCCTGCGCAATCCATACCGGCGCGGTCGCCGCAGCCCGTAAGTGCTGTGCGACCTTCTGCCGATTGTGTTAACTCGGCGTGGCAGAGTCCTGATGGAGATAGTAAAATGTGAGTTGGGATCGTTCGTCCCAATTTGTTCCGATGACAGGAGGAAAACCCATGTCGGCCATCCGAAAGAGTGAGGCCGTGGAAATCCTCGCCCAGGCCGTCGAGGCGGCCTCCTGCGAGGACCTCGCGGACATCTTCGCAGAATTGTTCCCGGACAGACCACGCCTTGGCCCGGACGACGCCGGGAAGCGTCGGGCCGAGATTACCGACTACGTCCGCACGAAGATGGAGCCGGAGGAATTGGTCGATCTCTGGAACGTCGTATTCCCTGCCGACCGGAACGTCTATTACGACGAGGTGGAAGGGCTGCTACGCTACAACCAGGAGGAGCCGCGGTACGCCGGAAGGTGACGGCCCCCTGGTGAAGTATTTCCGGAGACGGTCGTGCCAGCCACCGCCATCGTACACTTCCAAGAGGACATCTCCCGCGCACGGGCTATCTTGAATCATGCGAACCCGCTCCCGACGAGTTCCGAAGCGGAGCAACTCCTCCGCTCGGACTTGCTGCGCAGTTCATGGATGTTCGCGGTCGGCGCGCTCGATGCCTACTTCTGCGATGCATACACCGACGTCGTCGCCGCCACCCTTGCCTCCAAGTCCCGCCAGCCAGGAATAAACCTCCCCGAATTCTTCCAGGACATCAGGCTGCCCGTCCGCGCTTTCCTTGCGGAATACACCAATGAGAACTGGCGCTGGCGCATGGCCGCACGCAAGATGATGGAGCGGGAGAACGTCCTCAGTTTGAAGACGGTGCAGGAACTGTTCAACAAATTCTTCACTGAAGAGCGGCGTTTCTTCAAGCCCCTTGTACTCGACGCATGGATCATCCACGCCGATGCGACGCGACGCTTGTTCGGCGTCAGGGGGGCCGACTTCGCGGCCATGAGCAACCCCGCCAAGAACGCCGCGCGGTCGCCCGCGCGCGAGCAGATGGAGGGGCGGTTCAGGGATCTCATCCAGCGGCGGCACGACTGCATCCACAACTGCGACAGGCCGCGCGTCTCCCCGCAGCCGCTGAGTACCGGCAGCACGGTCCTGAAGGTTATTGAAGACGTGGTTTTCTTCGTCTGCCGTTGCAACGAACACATCAACACGGACAACGAAAAGGACAACGAAAAGGGCAACGAAAAGGGGTCATTGCGCCAGGCCAAGCCTGGGGGAGGGGGATGAGATGTAGTGACTACAAATCGGAAACCTTCCGTCGGAACCCTGCGGGTCCGAATCCCGTCCGGTAGAGCTGGCCAGCAGCCGGAAACGAGTCTTGCG
>JBBSDR010000806.1:0-4295 GCA_038240465.1 Gemmatales bacterium | reverse complement strand
GATCTGGCAGAAGAATCGGCGGCAGACAACAGAACTGGCGTACACGGCGGAGGTCATCGCCTATCACCAGCAGCGTAATCGGGCTGCTCGCTTGTCGCGGCAACAGCGAACCCCGCTGCTCATGTAGCGCTGTAGTGTTAAGCACGAGGTGCGCGGCGAGAATACTGCCGCCGGATACCGAGGTGATGTGGGTCACCCTGGGCAAGATGCCGGCATCGCGCAGAAAGCGGACCAGGCCGAGGTGATAGAGACTCGCCCGGAAGCCGCCCCCGGAGAGAGCAAGGCCAATTCTTTTCATGGTTGAACTCGTGCAAGGGCCAGCATCAGACTGGCGCGGGTGTCTGGGCCTGTCCCCCGAAAATGGCCTTGAGGTAGAAGTACTCCTTGACATCCTCGCCGTGATTGGCTTCGCTGTTGGTCAGGCCGAAAAGCCGTTCCTTGAGGATGGCGTCCTTGCCATTCCACAGCGCCAGGGCGAAGCAGAGCCGCTGCTGGTCGTCGGAGATGTCGGCCAGTCCGTCCTTACCCCAGCGGTAGACTCGGGAACTGAATTGGTCTTGGCGGAAGTAATCCCAGGCGTTGCAGTCCTCGCGCGCGGTGTCCCACTGGCGTTCGCTCAGGTAGGGTCCCCACCGACGCCACGGGATTTTCCGCTCGCGCGCTTCCTCAAGCCGCTGATTCTCGACGGTCATGGACGGTCTTTCTGGCTCTGCGAATGCTGAAATGTGTTTCGGCAACGACAATAAGGAACACTGTAACCAGGACCGCTCATCCCGATCAATGCGGGACGAGCGGATTCCCTGGCTTCCACTCCGTTATTGCCGGTGCAATGTCTACAGTCAGGATAACCGGAGAAAAGTGGCTGGTATAGCACAATCAATCACTGACTTCCAAAATCTTCGGGCGTAATCGCCGTCCTGTGCAATTATTACTGCGCACCCGAAACCAGTGTCCCGCGGCCCTTTCCTCGGCCAAATTGACAGCCGGCGGCACTCGTAAAACCTACCGGCTATCTCCTCGATTCACGAGGAAAAGCAGCACGGAGCGGCCATTTCACATGGCCGCGCGGACTTTAGGCTCGCCGGCATGAGACCAGAGCTGACCGGGATGATTGGGTAGAGGATCATTCAGAGCAAGCGGATGGCCGCCGGGGCGGGCGTCCACGAGGGTTTCGCCAGTTACCAATAAAATACTCGGCGGGTCCGAGGCGGCCCATGACCCGGTGGGAAGCGGTGGCCCGCAAGAATGGGAACGGGTGTGGGGGCGGACGCCGGACAGAGAGGATGCGATCGATGAACGTGCTGATTGTCCACGCCCACGAGGAGCCGAAGTCGTTCAACGGGGCCATGCGGGACATGGCGGTGAGCGCCCTGCGGGAGTACGGCCACACGGTCGAGGTTTCCGACCTTTACGCCATGCGGTTCAACCCGGTCGGCGGCAAGCACGACTTCACTGCGCTGGCGGACCCGGACTACTTCAAGTATGGCGTGGAGCAGACGAAGGCGACGGAGGCCAGGACGTTCGCCGCCGATGTCGTGGCCGAGCAGGAGAAGCTGTTCCACGCCGACTTCCTGATCTTCCAGTTCCCACTGTGGTGGTTCGGCCTGCCGGCGATCCTCAAGGGCTGGGTCGATCGGGTCTTCGCTGCCGGCCTGACCTACGGCGGGGGCCGTTGGTACAGCAACGGCGTCTTCCGGGGCAAGCGGGCCCTGTTGAGCCTGACCACGGGCGGCTCACCGAATATCTACAGCCCCCGTGGGCTGAACGGCGACATGGATGCGCTACTATTCCCGATCCAGCACGGGATGTTATATTTCGTCGGCTTCGACGTGCTGCCCCCGTTCGTCGCCTGGGCCGTGGCCCGCGGCACGCTGGACCAACGCCAGGAATATCTGCGGGCCTACGCCGAGCGACTGCGGGGTTGGCAGACCACGACGCCTCTTGCGTTCCCGACACTGGATCAGTACGACGAGTCGCTGCAACTGAAAGAATAGCGTCATGATGAGGCCCACCACACGAGAAGCAGAGCGAGCAACAGCACGCTAACGAGGATAACCCGGACAATGCGCGCCTGTTTGCGCGCCCGGCGGAGCGCATCGGCGTGGGGAATGAGCGTGAAGGCGATGAGCGTGTACAGCGGCACATACCACTCACCAAGCAACTTGTGCAGCAGCGCCTCCCACTTCTTCCGCAGCAGGAACAGCCGAGAGCCGGTACGATCGCGCATCTCGACGAAATTCTCGACCGCCAGCTCGCCTAACGTGTCGGTGTGCTCCTTGCGGTCTCTCCCATAGGTGCGAAAGGCACTCTCCTGGTCCGGCTGTTCGCGCAGACAGCGCGCCAGAGCGGAGCAATCCTCGAAGGCCGCGTTCATGCCCTGGCCGAGAAACGGCACCAGGGCATGACAGGCGTCGCCAATCAGGACGACCCGTCCCTTCTGATGCCACGGCCAGCAGCGCACGGTGACCAGCGAGCCGGTCGGATTGGCGAAGAACTCCTCGCCAACCTCGGGCATCAGCGCCAGGGCGTCGGGAAACTGCGTCTGAAAGAATCGCCGTACCTCATCGGGGGTGGCCAGCGAAGCGAAGTTCGCTTCGCCCTCGTACGCCAGGAACAGGTTACAGGTGAACGAGCAATCGGAGTTAGGCAGGGCGATGAGCATGAAACGGCGGCGCGGCCAGATGTGCAGGGCGTGCGGTTCCATCGCGAAGTCGCCGTTGACCGCCGGAATCGTCAACTCCTTGTAGCCGTGCGACAGCCAGTCTTGCGAGTAAGCGAAGCGTTCCTGAAGCAGCATGGACGCCCGCACGGCGGAAAACGCTCCGTCCGCTCCGATGACCGTCTGGCAGGGAACCGTAAAGGGGCGATTGGCCGAGTCATCGACCATGTGGAGCGTCGTTGTGCATAAATCGATGCCGGTGCAGCGCTGGGCGAAGAAGAGGCGGACGTTCGGCATTTTCTCGGCGGCGTCGATCAGGGCAATGTTAAGGCCGGCGCGCGAGACGGCGTGAATCGCCTTGGATGGGTCCTTGCCGTAGGGTTGGAAATGGAGCGAGCCATCCGGAGCGTGGATCATGCGGCCTGGCATGGCGATGGTAGTTTTGAGCACTTCGCTGGCCACGCCCGCCTCTTCCAGGGCGTGGATGCCGCGGAGGGAAAGAGCGAGATTGATCGAACGACCGCTGTAGGGGCAGTCCTTTCGCGGATCAGGCCGTTTCTCGTAGAGATCGACGGCATACCCCGCCCGGCCGAGGTAACAGGTCATGAGGGTCCCCGCGAGTCCCGAGCCGACGATGGTGATGTTTTTAGGGTTCATCGCTTTGCCTCGACAGGTTCCGTCCTTCTCCCCGGGTAATCTCGGGCAACTTCCAGCTTACCTGAACCGGCACTCAGGCCTTCACCGGGCAGCGGATGCACGGCACGAATCCGATGGCCTCGCTGGCAAAGCGGCCGTAACCGATGGTCTTCTCTTGGCCCCTCGAGATAGTATCACAATCGCGGAACGGTCCCAGCAACTATAATCGCGGGACGGTCCAGGGCGATCACCACCTTGGCGATGGACAGTCCCAGGGATGCAGCGACCACGGACGCTGCCAGTCGTCCTGTCCCGTTGTGCTACCCCCTTTCATTTTCGCAGGACGGAATTGGCAATCCGTCCTGGCATAAGTCGTGCCTTAGCATCGTTGAACGAGGCTGTTTTTCGCTAGAATTCTCGAGAAATTCCGAGGGTTTCTGAGGCTATTCGACGAACCTCCGACACCACCGTAAACTGAATCTTCGAGCCAATTGTGTCTGGGGCAGGGCTGCACTCGGTCAAGGAGAGAGGAGCATGGTTGACTTGTTCGCTCAACTGGAACTGGAGATTCCATGGGGTCGGGTGGTGCAAGCGATCATCCTGTTCTTCTGCACGACCCTCCTGTCCTATCTGGCCGGCCGCTGGGTGGGTCACTATCGCGCCCGCAAACAGTGGGAGAGCCGCGAGTTCACCGGACGAATCCTCGTCAGCCTGAACATCTTTCAGGAGGGTACGCTGAAAATTCGCACCGTCTTCGAGCGCGCGCTCCACGAAGTGTTCGTCAATCCGCTCGCGGTGGCCAAGGTGCAGGCCGCCTCACTGAAGACTACCGCGGACAACCCCATCGTGCCGCTCGCCCCCGCCGATCGCCGATTCCTGATGACATTTGTCGTCCCCAAAATCCTGGAACCCCTGATCGAGCAGGGGATGCCGCTTCCCTTTCCGACGCGGGTCGTGAAGGGCTTGAGCGATTTCGCCCTGTCGTGGTGGTGGCTGATCG
>JBBSDR010000805.1:0-4296 GCA_038240465.1 Gemmatales bacterium | reverse complement strand
GGTGGGCGGGGGGCGGGGGGCCGGCTGGGTTCTTCCGGTGGCGGGCGGGGGGGGTAGGCGAGGGGTGTGTGTTCGGGGGTTTTCGCGTTGGGATTGGGGACCGGGCTCGCCAGTCGGAATCGGCACAACCTCCACCTCCCAGCCCTTGGAAGTGGGCATCCCTGTTCCATCGGTAATCGTACCCATGAGCCGGCACGTTGGCGGACCGTATGGGACGAAGAGCATCCCTTGCGGGACCTTGCCCTCTTTGCACGAGAAGATGGCCTCGCCGCATTCGGACACGACCCGGACACTTCCCCCGTTCGCAATTCCCAGCGCTTTCATGTCCTCGGGGTTCATGGTCAAGGTACTTACCATGGCAATGTACTCCGGCTGGTCCTTGCCGATGTTGATCTGCTGGCCTTGCTTCGTCGTCCGCCCCGCGTTCATGATAAAGCGATTGCCTGCCATCGTTCACCTTACCTGTGCGCCGGCCCAGCCCGGCAGGGTTCGTGAACCTTTATTTTACGGGGTTTGAGACATAGTCAACGGAAAAGCGGCGGTCAATCGTTCACTGGCTCGCTGGTTTCAGCAAGAGAGTAGGTTCGCTCGCGGCCGCGCCGTCCTGGAGCGACAGGTAGTGCGCGCCGCCTTCGGTCCACGGCCCGATCTGATCCGCGTAGTGGACGCTGCCGGGATGGCCCGACACTCCTGGGATGCCGACTGCCCATAAACCCTGTGCGGCGTCGGCGAGATCGGCGACCATGCGATAGCTCGCGCCGAGATGCGCCCCCTGATTCGCGTCGGAGGTGGTGCTGCAAACCGTCGTCGCATCTCCCCGGACCGGCATGCCGCTGCTGTCCAGCAGTTGGGACAATTCGCCGCGTCCGGAGAGGAAATGCTTCTGGACCAGCGTGTGCATTCGGTTCCACGTCCAGGCCCTCATGTCGGGACCGAGACGCGCGCTCAGTTCGTCGAGGGCGGCGACAAGCGCGCTGCGCACGGCTTCACGGCGGTCGCGCTTCGCGAACCAGCCGGACTCGTCGGCCGTGAGCAGTTGCAGTGCGAGTCCACCCACATTCGGCACGGCAAACGTCGCCAGGTCGCGCGGCAGCCGTTCGCCTGCCACGTCCTTGCTCCAGTGGACGAAGAATACATTGAAGATCGACGCGGCGACACACTCCGGCTCCAGCCGATAATCCCAGTCCCGCAGCACGCTCATGGCCTGGCGCACTCGTGGTTCCTGCTCGCCGGCCAGCAACGCCACCAGGGGCGGAACAGCGGCGGCCGCTCGGCCGGAGCGAACGTCGAGTTGCAGGTTGCGGCTCTCCTCCGGCGACCAGCGCGGTCGGGACTCGAGTTGCTCACGGATGCGGCAGGCGCGATGACCGCTCGACCATGTGCCGGAGAGCGGATAGGGAAAGTCGTCCGCCGCCAGCCGATTGTTCGCAGTCACGACGAAGCCGCGCTCGGGGTCGGTCTGGTGCGGCATCTCGTCGAAGGGGATGACGCCGGTCCACTGGTGCAGTGGATCCCAGCCCGGCCGATAGCCGCGCTCCGCCACGCGCCGCAGGGGAATCCGGCCGACGCACTGGTGGCCGATATGGCCATCGGAGTCGGCGAAGACGAGGTTGAACGTCGGCACGCTCCACGGCCGGGTCGCCTCGCGGAACTCCGCCGCCGTCCGCGTCCGGTTCATGCCGTGCATCGCCGGCAGCCAGCCGCACGGCTCCGCTCCCAGCCAGCGAAGTGAGACAGGGCCATTGCCGCGCGCCGGACCGGGCAGCACCTCATCGACCAGGGGACCATTGCGCGAACTGCGAATCATCTTGACCACGGGTTCGGCATCGCGCACGCGGATCACCTCGCGCCGTTCGCGTGCCGGTTCCCAGCGGCCATCGAAGAGGAAACAGCCGGGATGGGCTGGATCGGTCTTCTCCTCGTAGAGATCGCGCACCGAGCAGATGTTGTTGGTGATGCCCCAGGCCACACGCTCCGTTCGGCCGATCATGACGGCGGGGATGCCCGCATAGGCAACACCAGCCACGTTGAACGAGCCGCCGCGCAGATGGACCTCGTGCCAGATCGAGACGGCACCGAACGGCACATGCGGATCGCTGGCGACAATGGGCTTACCCGTCGTGGTTCGCGCCGCATCCAGCACCCAGTTGTTACTGCCGTGGCCCTCGCTGCCGTCGCTGATCGTCACCCCTGCCGGCTGGCCGCCGGTTCGCGCGGGATAAGAGCCAGGCGGCATGATGCTCTCGTCATCGGCCTCGCCTTGCAGGAACGCTCGGTAGAGTTGCTCGTCTCCGAGCGCTCGCCCGACCAGTTCCGGAATGGCGATGACGGGGAAACGTCCCGTCAGATACCAGCGAAACTCTCCCGCGATGGCCAGGCAATCGATCGGCGACCAGGGTTCCGGCCGATAGTCGAGCAGATCGAACTCGATGGGCGGACGTTCCTGGCCGACGGCGATGAGCGCATTGACGCCGGCCGTGTAGGCTTCGAGAAGAACGTGCGTCTCATCGCCGAGGCTGTGCCATTCGCACTCGGCGATGTTGGCGAGGTCGATCGTGCGATACAGCAGATCGGATTCGACCGCCTCGGCTCCGAGAATCTCGGCAAGTCGCCCGCGCGCTTTGCGGCGGAAGTAATCGAGTTGAAACAGCCGATCCTGAGCCGTGGCGTAACCGAAGCCGAAGAAGAGATCGGCGTCGTTGCCGGCCTCGACGTGCGGCACGCCCCAGCGATCGCGCCGAATCCGCACGTTGCCGCCGATGCCGCTCACGGGTTCGCTCCCGGTCGCTGCGGGAACGCGCTGCTGACACTCCTGGCGCCACCAGGCGTCGAACTGCGAGCGCGAGCAGCCAGC
The DNA here is from genome assembly GCA_038240465.1 of Gemmatales bacterium. Classification (GTDB taxonomy): domain Bacteria; phylum Planctomycetota; class Planctomycetia; order Gemmatales; family Gemmataceae; genus JBBRIK01. The sequence continues at coordinate 1,442 of JBBSDR010000805.1, read as the reverse complement.
CGCGGCACAGAGAGAGGCGATCGATTCGCCGGCGCCGAGGCGCTTCAGGAGTTCGTTGCTGGTGAGGTTCAAGATGCTGTTCCCCTGCAAGTCATTGTCAAGGTGAATCTCTTCCTTACGCGATGGCGCGAGCGCGGTCAAGCAAACAGTGGTGTTCGCGGTGGTTTCGTGTATCCTGATGCGTCTGGAATCCATTCGTCAACCCGAGGACTCGACACCATGACGCAACCTGCCGCTCTCTCCTCCAGTCTGAATCGCCGCGCCTTCCTGGCCGCGACCGCAACGGCGGCAGTAGCCGCTGCCGCGACCGGACGCGACTATAGCCGCTCCGCCGCGCCGCAGCGCTATCCTGACCCGGACATCATCGTTCTCGACAAGCGTTTCGCGAAGTACAAGATTGGCAACGCGGCCATTCAACGGCTGCACACCGGCACCCTCTGGGCCGAGGGGCCGGCCTGGAACGGCGTCGGCCGCTACCTGCTCTGGAGCGACATTCCCAACGATCGGCAACTGCGCTGGCTCGAAGAGGACGGCCACGTCAGCGTTTTCCGCAAGCCATCAAACAACAGCAACGGTAACACCTTCGACTTCCAGGGCCGGCAGATCGCCTTTGAACATGGCACCCGCCGCGTGACGCGCTACGAACACAACGGCAAGGTCACGATTCTGGCCGAGAAGTACCAGGGCAAGCCGTTCAACGCGCCCAACGACGGCGTCGTTCATCCCGACGGCGGCATCTGGTTCACCGATCCCGGCTACGGCAGTCTGATGAACTACGAGGGCCACAAGGGGGAACTGCTTCTGAAGGAAGCCATTTACCGCATCGATCCGAAGAACGGCAAGATCGACAAGGTCAACGACGAGATGTTCAAGCCCAACGGCATCTGCTTCTCGCCGGACTACAAGAAGGTGTACGTCGCCGACACGGGGGCGTCGCACTACGAAAAGGCGCCGCGGAACATCATGGTCTTCGACGTGGTCGACGGGGTGAAACTCGGCAAGGGCAAGGAATACGTCTCGATGGCGATGAAACTCAAGGGCAAGGAAGTGGCCGGTTTCGCGGACGGCATCCGCGCCGACACGGACGGCAACATCTGGGTCGGCGGCGGCTGGGTTGGGGACGGCTACGACGGCGTTCACATCTTTGCGCCGGACGGCGAGCGCATCGGTCTGATCCTGCTGCCGGAGATTTGCAGCAACGTCTGCTTCGGCGGACCGAAACGCAACCGGCTTTACATGACGGCGAGCCAATCGCTGTACGCGGTGTATGTCGAAGCGGTTGGGGCGCACATCTGTTAATGAACCGCGACCGCCAGGGTGTGGCTTTTTCATTTCATCGAATCCGGAGTTTCACGACATGAGCACGTTCAATCGCCGCACCTTCATAAAGAGCAGTGCCGCGAGTCTCGCCGCGTTGAGCTGCAACGCATTGCGTGCGGACG
>JBBSDR010000804.1:0-4296 GCA_038240465.1 Gemmatales bacterium | reverse complement strand
AGGGACACCTCCCGGCCGGCATCGCGCATTTGCGTCCCCAGATGCTGCCGGTGCAGCTTCATCAGCCGTTGGCCCACCACCAGCCGCAGCCAGAGGAACAGGGGCAGTTTCGGGTCGCGCAAGTATTCGTCGAGGCGCTGGGCCACCTCCAGGTAGGCCTCCTGGATGACGTCCGAGGCATCGATCCGCGCCTGAAGGCGATGGTCGAGGCGAACGTCCACCATGCGGCGCAGGCGGGTCCGGTGCCGGGTGAAGATGGTATTGAGAGCGTCGGCATCCCCCCGCCGGGCACGCTCGACCAGTTCCACGGCCTCAGCCGAGTTGTTGTCCATCAGAGTGTCCATACTTAGTTACTTCCGGAAACAGGGGATTCCGGGACAGGAAAAGATGATTTTCTTCCAGGCAACAATCCGAGCATAAGCGCCGGCAGCCGCTACTACATTACAAGAAACCCCAGAAAGGGCGGCTCGTAACGCCATTCCGATAAGGCGAGCGGGGTCAGTACGGACCCTGGTGGGAGGCAAATACCAGCGTCAGCACTGACCCCGCTCGCCTGACAACTGGCTTCCTTCCGCGACAAGGACCGAACCCATCTGCGCGACAGGCTGGCCGTGGGATTGCTTGACGAATCCGGGCGCACGCGCTTGCCGGATGAGTTGGCGGGGCGTTTACAAGAACTGCTGGACAAACCCGTCGGATGATCGGCGCCCCTATTCGGCGCGGAGAACACGCCTTTGGCTGCTTCTTCCTCCAGGAAGCGAGTTCTACCTTGCCGACACGGCGCGTACTTGCTCCTCGAATATGTGACATTCAGCCCGGGATCTGTGATGCACAAGAAGATCGAAAGACAGTTCATCTTGCGTTCTCCTCTTCTCCGGACCGATAATCCGTTCTGACATTGTCGCAACCTGACAGGAGAACGTCGTCATGGCCACCGCCGCGATGATTGGCGAAGAACGCGTGCTGCTCGACGAGGTGAGCTGGGAAGCCTATGAGGCCCTGCTCGCATCCTGGGAAGATCGGCCGATTCGATTGACTTACGACAATGGGAGCCTCGAAATCATGTCGCCATCGCGCAATCACGAAAAGTACGGCCGAGTGCTGGGCCGGCTTGTCGAGTCCTTCACCGAAGAGATGAATATCCCTCTGAACAGCGGCGGTTCGACAACGCTCCGGCAGCAACTCAAGAAGCGCGGACTGGAGCCGGATGAGTGTTACTGGATCAAGAACGCACTGAAGATGCCTGGCCCGAAGGACTTCGACTTCAAGATCGATCCGCCTCCCGACCTGTCCATCGAGGTCGATATCACGAGCAGTTCGCTCGACCGTATGAGCATCTACGCCAGCCTGGGCATGCCCGAGGTCTGGCGCTTCGACGGCGACACGTTCAGCATTCACCTTTTGCAGGCCAATGGCACTTATGCGGAGAGCGAGCAAAGCGCCGCACTGCCCACCCTTCCTCCGGCCGAGGTAGTGCGGTTCCTCGAAATGAGCGCCGAACTGGACGAGACGACATTGATCCGCACGTTCCGCGCCTGGATTCGCGAGACGCTTCAGGCCCCTCCACCGCAGCGCGCAACGAAACGTCCCCGACGTCCCAAGAAATGAATAGCGTCATCATAATGAGCGGCGATCCGACGAGCGCGGATCGTTGACCAGTTCGCCGCTGTGCAGCACGCCCTCCATCGCCCGCTCGCGCCACGGTCCCGGCGCATCGTACAAATCTGGATCGCGCGCCATGTCGGTTATCAGCACTCCCGGACGATGCAGCTTCAGCTGTCCCATGATCTGTCCATCGGGACGCACCGTGAAGCTCGCCCAGCGCGACGGCCGGGTCGTGCTGTTGTTGGCGCTGATCCAGAAGTGGTTCTCCGCCGCGCGACACGACATCGTCGCCGGAACGATCGTCCGCCAAATGTTGTAGCGCGGGTCCGCCACCACCGACGTCCGGGCGTTGTGGAACGACTGGAAAATCACCTCGACGCCAAGCTTGCGATATTCGCGATAAAGCTCCGGAAAGCGATAGTCGTAGCAGATCAGCACGCCGCACTGGATGCCCTTGATGGAGAACGTCGTGCTTTGATTACCCGGCGTGTAATGGCACAGGTCGAGCGTCGGTCTCTTGCCACCTGTCCCGGTGCAGAAGCGCTTGTCATAGCGATCGAGAATCTCCCCCTTCGCGTCGATGACATAAACGCAGTTGTGCGGCTTGACGCCATCGGACAGACGATGAGCCGAGCCGAGCAGGACCCACAATCTCCGCCGGCGCGCGGCCGCCATCACGTCGCGCGTTGCGGCGGTCAACCTGTCCCAGTTGATTGACTCATGGCTGAAAATATCGACGCCGGCATATCCCGAGAGACACGCCTCGGAAAAATGGGCCACGTCGGCATCCTGACTTGCCGCCTGTTCCATCTGCCGGAGAATGGCGCGTCGATTGTGCGCGACATCACCCTCGACGGCGAACTGACAGGTGGCCACACGCAGGCTCTTCATCGCGATTGCTCTCTTCCCAGGCGGTCAACAAGATCGTTGAATATCCTTTTACCGCTTGCGCCCGTCGAGGGACAGTCTTCATGGAGGTCCTGTTGACCGCCGAGCAGATACAGAAGCGCGTCGAGGAGTTGGCCGAACGCATCGCCGAGGATTATCGCGGCCGGCCAATCACCATCGTCGGCGTTCTGACCGGCAGTCTGATCTTTCTCGCGGACCTGATTCGCCGCATCGACCTGCCGCTGAAAATCGGTCTCCTGGCCGCGTCTAGCTATCGCGGCGCCGCCACCCGGCCCGGCGAAATGCGCGTCAATGCCGATCTGCTTCCCAATCTCAAGGAGCGCCACGTCCTGCTGCTCGACGACATTCTCGACACGGGACGCACCCTTTCGCGCCTGGTCGAACAACTTCGCGGTTTCGAGACGCTGTCGGTCAGGTCGGCCGTCCTGTTCCGCAAGCGCGGCCGTCAGGAGATCGTCTTCGAGCCGGATTACTGCGGCTTCGACATCCCCGACGCCTTCGTGGTCGGCTACGGCCTGGACTATAACGACGAGTATCGCCATCTGCCCTACATCGCAATCCTGGACGGCGAGCGCGAGGCATGATCGTGCAGAAACTCCTCTTCATCCTTCCCAATCTCGAGTACGGCAGCCTCGCCGCCCAGTGCGTGCAACTGCTGCTGGCGCTTCCCGCCGGGCAGTTCCAGCGCCGCATCTGCGTCCTCGGCCGATCCGGTCCCTGGGCCGAGCGCCTCAGACAGGCGGGCATCGCGGTTGATACGCCGGGACGTGGCCGGCTCCTCGATCTGAAGCCCCTCGTGCATCTGCGCCGGCTGGCCAGCGAGTTCGCTCCCGACGTTGTACACGTCTGGGGACGGTCCGCACTCCGCCTTGTCGCGCTGAGTGGTTTCGCCGGCCGGCTCATCACCAGTCCGTGGCTGGGTGCGGACGTCGAGCGCTCCTGGCTGCGGCGCCTCGATGGCTGGCTGCTGCGAAAAGCCCGGCACGTCGTCGCCTTTGGTGAGATCGAAGCAGAGCGCTGCCGTGGCCTCGGCGTCGATGCCAGCAGGCTTGTGGTCGTCCGTCCCGCCGTGAAACTCGACCGGACAGAGGCCGCACCTCAGCAGCAGCGATTCATCCTGTGCATCGGCCGGCTCGAAGCGCACAAGGGCTTCCTCGATGCCCTCTGGGCGCACGACATCCTGCGGTACGTTCATCCCGAGTTGCGTCTCGTCATCGCCGGCGCTGGCCCGGAGCGCGAACGCCTTCAGCGCTTCGCCGCCGGCCTGGAATCGACGGGGCGCGTCGATCTGCTCGGCGCGGTGCCGGACGTCGGCCCTCTTCTGAGGCAAGCGGAGATGGTGTGGTCGCCGGGCCGTTGCGAGACGGGGACGCAGGTGATCCTGGAGGCGATGGCGGCCGGCAAGCCGGTCGTCGCCAGCAGGATTCCGCGCCTGGCCGAACTGGTCGTCGATGGGGAGACGGGGTTTCTCGTGCCGGTCGAGGACAAGGCCCTCCTGGCTCGACAGACGCAGCAACTCCTGAGCGATCCGGCCCTGTGCAAACGCATGGGCGAAACAGGCCAGAGGCGAGTCGCGGAACACTTCGCGCCCGAATTGCTGGCGGAAACATGCGCCAGGCTGTACAAGGAATGACTGATGATGGTTAGCCGCAATACCGTTCAACGTTTGATCTCCACAGCGTCACGAAACGTCTTCGTCGGTTGGGGGCTGCGTCGATGTTCCGGTTTCTTTTTCGGCCACTTGCTCATCTTGCGTTTGATGACGCGGGGGTTGAGCCGGTT
>JBBSDR010000803.1:0-4296 GCA_038240465.1 Gemmatales bacterium | reverse complement strand
TGGATCTGGTGATCGAGGCCGTGCTGGAGGATGCCGCACTGAAAAAGAGTGTCTTCGAGCAACTGGAGCAGCACACGAAGCCGGAGACGGTCCTGGCGACGAATACCTCGTCGCTGTCGGTCGCCGACTTGCAGGCGGGGTTGCAGCATCCCGAGCGCGTGGCCGGGCTGCACTTCTTCAACCCGGTCCACAAGATGGACCTGATCGAAGTCGTGCGGACAGCCGCGACCAGTGAGGCGGCGATGAAGCTGCTGGTGCGCTGGACGCTGGCGCTGGGGAAGACTCCTATCCGCGTCGGCGACGGTCCGGGATTCGTCGTCAACCGTGTGCTGATGCCCTACCTGAACGAAGCGGTGCTGCTGGTCAACGAGGGCATGGGCATCGACGAGGTGGATGGCCTGATGCGCCGCTTCGGCATGCCGATGGGGCCGCTCCAGTTGCTGGACCAGATCGGCCTGGACGTTGCGGCGCATGTCGCCGCCAGCATGGAGCCGCGCCTGGGGCAGCGGCATGCACCGAATACGGTGTTTCGCCGGCTGAACAAGAGTCGCTGGCTCGGCCAGAAGACCGGCTCGGGTTTCTACAGCTATCGCGGCAAGAAGGCGCGCGTCAACAAGGACGTGTTGCCGTTGGTGCGCAGTGAGACAAAGCCCTCGCTGGTCCAGAGTCTGCCGGCAGCCGTGCGGCGGCAGCAGGCGCGCGAGCGGCTGGTACTGCTGATGGTCAACGAGGCCGCCGCGTGTCTGGGTGAGGGCCTGGCGAACGCGCAGGACATCGACCTGGCCCTGATTCTCGGCACGGGCTGGGCGCCGCATCGAGGCGGACCGTTACACTATGCGGATACGTTCGGACTGGCGCGGGCAGTGGAGGCGCTGGAGGATTTCGCCCGGCGCTATGGACGCCGCTATGAGGCGTGTGAGGAATTGAAATGCACGGCGCTGGAGTCCAGACGATTCACGTCCTCGGATGGACTCCATTAGTCCTGTAGCGATCCCGGAGTCCAACTCACCGAAATCGGCTCCCGGAGATTGTCCCACGCTGCGCAGACCTGTTATAGTATCTCCGGGAGTCGCGCTGTAGAGACCAATTCATGGCGTTCACAGTCCAGATCGTGTCCTCAGCCCTGGCGGAACTGAAAGCCATCCCGGCGTTCTACCGCCGGCAAATCGCCCAGGCAATCGACGAGCAGTTGCTCCACCGGCCGGCGGTCCCCGCCCGCAATCGTAAGCTCCTGGAGAACCTCCAGCCTACCTTTGAGTGTGAGCCTCCAGTCTGGGAGTTGCGCGTGGGCAGTTACCGGGTCTTCTACGACGTTGATGAGGGCAGCCAAACTGTTTATGTCCGGGCCGTTCGGGACAAGCCGCCGCAGGCCACGACAGAGGAGATCACATGACGACGGTCACTATCGAGGAATTCCGGGCGCAAGTGGACAGTTATTTGGCGGCGGCGGCCCAGGATACGGTCGTCGTGACGCAACACGGCAAGCCGTGGATCGTCCTGCACGCCGCGGGCGACGACGACGATGCGGAAGACGCGGCCTTTGCGCAGTCGCCTCCCTTCTGGCGGCTGATTCATGAGCGCCGAAACGAACCGGGCATCCCCTGGGAGGAAGCCCGAAAAGAACTCGACCTGGACTGACTATCACTTTTCCGGCTGTGATCACGGATTCGGCCACTGTACACCCGTCGTGGTGACCGGCAGGTCGAAAACGCCTGAGAAAGGCCACTTTTCTGATGTTTTGTCTAGTGATGGGTGGCCGAATCCGTGATAACAGCCTGTCTGCAGTTGATCGAGCAGGATCCATTCGTCCGGAAAGCGTGTCCAGATTTCTTCTTCGGTCAACATTTCGTTCATCGCCACCTCCTTCGCGGAGTCCCCCCCTCCTTCATTCTACTGCCGACAGGCGTCGATCCAGTAGACGTTGACCTCCTTCGCTCATGTCAGCGTGATTTGTCCCTGCCGAAAGTCGATGTCCAGTTCCAGACCGCGGATAAAGTCGAGTCCGAGAAGCCCGTCAATCGCTGCGGCGGCGGGAAGAGTGTGTGCGATCACAGGAAACTGCTGTCGTTCTTGCTCGAGCGCTTTGAGGCGAAGGACTGTCACCAGCGGAACGGGCTGGATTCCGCTGGCCGACAGCATCCGCGTGTGCTGCGTTGCCTGAGCGGGATCATGACCGACGCCAAGCAACAAGGCATCGCGGAGAAGCGTCCGGACTGCTCCCGTGTCGAGCGCCAGCCGGAGCGGTGCGCTTCCGGTTGGCCCTTCCAGTTCCGCGTCGATCAGGATGAGTCCCTGCTGCGCGTTGAACGGCACACTCATAGGATGAACTCGGTATCCTCGGGAAAGGTGCCTGTGTAAAAGACGGTAAAGCGCCTCAGACGCAACTCAAGCATCTTCCGATCGACTTCGTCCCGATCCTTGCTGTGATGCAAAACGGTCCCACATAGGACTCTCAACTTGTCGTCCGTCTGAGGATCATCGAGCAGCACCCACTCGTCGGGATAGCGCGTCTGGATTTCCGGTGTGCTCAGTAACTCATTCATCGGCCACCTCCTTCACGGAGCAAACCCCTCTCTGCATTCTACTGCCGATAGGCGTCGATCCAGTGGAAGTTGACCTCCTTCGCTCCGGTCAGCAGATGGGCAGGCAGCGTCACTTCCAGCGCTCCGTCGCGGACCTCCACCTTCACGTTCACCTTGCCCGCAACCGTCTCCGCCTTGCCCTCGGGACTCAGGAAGTAAAGTTCCATGCTGCCCGACGTCCGCAAGGAGCCGTCCACCGACAGACGGGACGTTCGCAACCCGAACCCCTCCAGGGTGCTGAAGCCGCGATCCTTCGCGTACTGCAATCTCAGTACAACGTCGCGCGGCCAGCGGCCCTCGGTCAGCGTCACCTTCACCTCGCCGATACCACTCTTGCTCGTCACCGCGATGACAGTGCGCTTCTCCTCCTTGCGGATCTCGACGGCATCCTCGGCCTTCTTGAGTGCGAACTGATATTTCGCCTCGTCCTTGTCCGCCACGGTGAATACCAGGGTTGCGAGAATCAAAGTGGGTGACACGATCGGTTCCTCTCTGTCTCAGGCCGCGAGTGGCACATACTCGAAGCCAAACGTTGATGCGACTGCCGGATTGGTGATGTGACCTTCGTGGACGTTCACTCCCTGCGCCAGTCCGACGTTCTCGGCGACCGCCTTCTTGAAGCCCTTGCGTGCCAGTTGCAGCACATACGGCAGCGTTACGTTCGTCAGCGCATAGGTACTGGTCCGGCCGACCGCTCCCGGCATGTTGGTGACGCAATAGTGGACCACGTCATCGACCATGAATGTCGGCTGGCTGTGCGTCGTCGGCTTTGATGTCTCGACACAGCCACCCTGGTCGATGGCCACGTCGATGATGACGGCGCGCGGCGGCATGACCTTCAAATCGCTCCGGCGAACGAGGTGCGGGGCGCGCGCGCCTGGAATCAGCACCGCGCCGATGACCAGGTCGGCGTCCGCCAGGCTGTCGAGGATGTTGTGCCGGTCGCTGAACAGCGTCGTCACGTTGGGGGGCATCACGTCGTCGAGATAGCGCAGCCGATCGAGGTTGATGTCGAGAATGGTCACGTTGGCGCCGAGGCCGGCCGCCACCTTGGCCGCATTGGCGCCGACGATGCCGCCGCCGAGGATGGCCACGTTCGCCGGCCGCACGCCCGGTACGCCACCCAGCAGAATGCCGCGGCCATCAAAGGGACGCTCGAGATACTTCGCCCCTTCCTGAATGCTCATGCGGCCCGCAACCTCGCTCATCGGCGTCAAGAGCGGCAGCGAGCCTTTCGCATCGTGGATGGTCTCGTAAGCGATGGCCGTGGCCCCGGAACTCATGACGGCGCGCGTCAGGTTCTCGTCGGCGGCGAAGTGGAAGTAAGTGAAGACCAGCTGGCCGGCCTTCATGTGCGGCCATTCGACCGGCAACGGTTCCTTGACCTTGACGATCAGATCGGCACGTTGCCAGACTTCCTCGGCCGTCTGAACAATCTCGGCGCCATTCTGGGTGTACTGTTCGTCGCTGATGCCGCTGCCCTGGCCCGCGCCGGCCTGAACGACGACCTTGTGTCCGGCCCGCGACAGTTCCTCGACGCCGACGGGAATCATGGCCACGCGGTATTCGTGCGTCTTGATCTCGTTGGGAACGCCGATGATCATGATTCTCTCCACTCAGAGCCGGAAGCGTAAGCGACGGTAGTTTCTCACACCCGTCGCTTACGCTTCCGGCTCTGACTGACGCTCACTGCTCAGGCATTCTCGCCCGTGTC
>JBBSDR010000802.1:0-4309 GCA_038240465.1 Gemmatales bacterium | reverse complement strand
TGGGCGACCTGGCTGCTGCGCGGCCAGATCAGGGGTAGCGTTTCGGGACTGCGCGCCCGGGCGGTGCTGCTGATGGCGGTGCTGGCGGCGGGCATCATCTTCTCGAACGAACTCGTCTCCCTGAGCGAGGAAGAGGCGTATGGCGGCGAACGAGTGGTCTTCGCCCGGACGACGCCCTATCAGCGCATCGCCATCACGCGCAGCACCAGCGGGCCGTTCAAGCTCTATCTCAACGGCCATTTGCAGTTCAACTCACTGGACGAGTATCGCTATCACGAGGCGCTGGCCCATCCGGCGATGGTGGCGGCGAGGCAGCCGAAGCGCGTGCTGATCCTGGGCGGCGGCGACGGCCTGGCCATGCGCGAGGTGCTGCGCTATCCGTCGGTCGAGAAGGTGTTGCTGGTGGACCTCGATCCCGGCATGACGAGGTTATCGGAGCAGTATTCGCAACTGGCGTTCCTGAACGAGTTTGCCTTTCGCGATCCGCGTGTCGAGGTGGTCAACAGCGATGCCTATATCTGGGTGCAAAAGCAGGAACCGGACGAGAAGCCTTACGACGTCGTCATCATCGACTTTCCCGATCCGCACAATTACTCGCTGGGCAAACTGTACACGACGCGGTTCTATCGGCTGCTGAAGAAGAAGCTGGCGGCCGATGGAGCGATCGGCATTCAGTGTACGTCGCCGTTCATGGCCAAGAAGACGTACTGGTGCATCGTCAAGACGATGGAGGCGGCGGGCTACAAGGTGAAGCCGTACCACGTCGCGGTGCCGTCTTTCTTCGGCATCTGGGGCTTCGCGCTGGCGAAGCACGGCGATTTCGAGATTCCGGAGAGAGTGCCGATCGGCCTGCGGCGTCCGGATGGCGAGCCGATGCAGTTGCGGTTTCTGAACGATGCCACGCTGAAGACGATGTTCGTGATGCCGGTGGACCTGCAACTGGGACCGGAAGAGACGGTGGAGATCAACCGTCTCGAGAATCAGGCGGTGGTCCACTATCACGACAGCGAGTGGCGGCGCTTCGCGCGCTGAGTAGTTTGGCGCTCGCGGCAAGGCAGGAGACCCTCCATGTCCTCATTCTCGTGGCGCGATGAACCGACGCGGCGCGATCTCCTGGCCGCGTTTCTCGGCGTGCCGCTCGCCCTCGCCGCCGGCTGCTCGCGCAAGAAGCCACCGCTGCCCGACGGTCAGATCGTCGGCCCCTCCGACGGTCTCGGCCACAAATTGCGCGACGGCTTTCGGCCCCAGCCCGAAACATGGCAGGATGTCTCGACGGTCATCGTCGGCGGCGGCGTTGCGGGGCTGTCGGCAGCCTGGCGTCTGGTCCGCGCCGGCGTCAAGGACTTCGTCGTTCTCGAACTGGAGCCGAAAGCCGGCGGCACCTCGCGCTATGGCACCTCTTCCGTCTCCTCGTATCCGTGGGGCGCTCACTATCTGCCGGTGCCGATGCGGCAAAACCGCGCCCTGATCCGACTCCTCAAGGAAATCGACGTCATTGAGGGCGAGGACGAGGAAGGCGAGCCGGTCGTCGGCGAACAGTTCCTCGTCCGCGCTCCCGAGGCGCGCATCTACCACAAGAAAACCTGGTACGTTCAGGATGACCCGTACCTCCACGCCGGTGAGAAACCCGAGGATATCCGCCAGCGCGAGGCGTTCCTCAAGGAAGTCCTCCGCTGGGTTCGCTGGCGCGACGGCAAGGGCCGGCGCGCCTTCGCCCTGCCCATCGCGACCGGTTCCGACGATGCCGAGGTGACGGCCCTCGACAAGTTCTCAATGGCCGACTGGCTCGATCGCCAGGGCCTGACGTCACCCCGGCTGCGCTGGATGGTCGATTATGCCTGCCGCGATGACTACGGCGCCTCGCTCGCCGACGTCAGCGCCTGGTCAGGGCTGTTCTACTTCGCCTCGCGCAAGCGCGACGTCGGCCTGGCCGTCTCGGCGCTGGCCGGCCACTGGTCGCGCGTGCTGGAAGGCCGCAAGCGCAAACACAACCTGGAATCGCAGCCGTTCATGGCCTGGCCCGAAGGCAATGGCCGGCTCGTGCGTCACTTCGTCGAGGCCATCGAGAAGAACGCCGCTGAATCGATGCGCCTCGGCCTGGGCGTCAGCGAGGTTCGGCCCGTGCAGCGCGAGGGTAAGCCCGGCGTCGAGGTGATCGCCTACGACCAGTCGAACAACCGCACCATCGGCTTTCGGGCCGATCGCGTCATCTTCTGCGCGCCGCAGTTCGTGGCCCGGTATCTGATTCGCGCTCTGCCCGCCGAGCGCCTCGAACTGATGCCGCAGTTCGAGTACAGCGTCTGGATGGTGGCCAACCTTCATCTCAGGGACCGTCCCGCCGGCCCGATGCTGGCGTGGGATAATGTGATCTACGACAGCAAGTCGCTCGGCTATGTCGTCGCCACGCATCAACTCGGCAGCGATCACGGGCCGACCGTGTTGACCTACTACTATCCGCTGACCGATGGCGTCCCTCTCGATGCCCGCCGCCGATTGCTGGGGCTGAACTGGAAGGAGGCGGCCGACATCGCCTTGACCGACCTCGAAAGACCGCATCCCGACATCCGCAACCTGGTCGAGCGCATCGACGTGATGCGCTGGGGACATGCGATGCCCCGGCCGAGACCGGGTATGATCTGGGGCGGAGCGAGGGAGAAGGCGGCCGCGCCGTATCGCAACATCCATTTTGCTCATTCGGACCTGAGTGGCGTCGGCGTCATGGAGGAGGCGTTCTACCAGGGCATTCGCGCCGCCGAGGAGGTGCTGGCCGCTCGCAACGCGCGTAAGGTGTCGTTTTTCGATTGAGAACCTTACCAGCCCCAAGCGCAAGCGAGGGGTCCACCGAAGCAACCCACTCGCTTGCGCTCGGGGCTGGTCAGCGCATCCCTGCCATCTCGCACGCTGCTGTATAGGCTTTTTCCAGATCGACGGGAACCGACCAACCCGAAGCGATCCACAGAGGCAACACCGGCAGAGGCTCGCCGAGAGCCAGCCCCGATGTCCACATCTCCACGCGCGACCGTTTTCCTTTTCCTGTCGCCCGGTAGGCAACGGCGTAGAGGCCGGGGGTGAAGGCAACAGTCACGTCTTCCGGGGCCGACAGAAGCTCCAGCAGTTCGGCGTGCAGGCTGGCCTGGCGATCGGTGACGACGTCAACGACGATAACGCCAACCTTCTCCTGAAGGTATCCCGCGACCTTCGACACAAAGACGGCGCGGTTCTCCTGCCGATCCTTGTTGCCGGGACTGACCAGTTCGATGGCCCCGACAAGATCCATGTCCTCCTCGAGAAGGACGCGGACTTCGAGAACGTCCAGATCGGCCAGGTTCGTTCGCACGATCAGCGACGGTTTGGCCGGCGCCCAGATAGCAGTTGCCGTTCCTCCCGAGGCAGGATCGCCATTCGCGACCGGAGGTTCCTCTTCCTCAATGGCGGCGACATCAATCTGAAGCGTGGTGCCGAGATGGACCTGCTGTCGCGCGATATATCCGTGCGGAAGGCCGCCGCGATTGAGTTGGCCCATCAAGCAGGTCGCCCAGGCCCCGTGCAGGGTTGTCCACGGAGCGATGCCTCGCAACGGCCTGTGGAAGTGATCGTGAAGCGGCATGGTCCCTCCGGCTCATGAAGTTGGTTGATTCTAACACAACCGAATGAGCCGCGGGAGGGACGTCACTTGTCGCCGAGCGTCTGCCAGTTGCGGGTGTCGATGCGCGAGGAGGGCCGAGCGGAAGTGGTGGATATCGGGTCGTCTCCCAGGTCGTACTGAGCGGCCCAGGAACGCACGCGGCGGCTGATCTCGGTCGCCTGCCGGCTGTGGACCGGCGGCAGCGGCTGGCCATGCACCAGTCCCAGTTCGATCTTCAAACGCCGCTGCACGACGTCGGCGGTGGCGAGGGCTATTTCGCGATTGGGCAGCCGGGCCAGTTCGCGCAAGGCGGATCGCGCCTCGGACGAATCGCCCTCCGTCAGCAGCGACTCGACTGCAATCAGCCGAAGGGGAGCAGGATTCGCCGGATCGAGCAGCCGATACAACAGGTCCTTCTCGAGCAGTCCGTGCGACTGTAGCAGCCGGGCCAGTTCCATGCGCAGGACCGGCGGCGCGTGCGGGTCGCCGAGTTGCTGCTTGAGCGTCAGCAGCAGGTCCGGATCGGGTGTCTCGTTGAGGGCCTGGGCGTAATGAGCGCCGAGCGACAGGGCCGCTCGCAGGCCCAGCAGCCCCTTTTCCGACGCCCAGGCTGTCAGGTCCTCGACAGCCTCGGAGGTCAGCAGGGCGCCGGAGTGACGCAGGGCGCCGTCCTCCTGGCAGAGC
>JBBSDR010000801.1:0-4317 GCA_038240465.1 Gemmatales bacterium | reverse complement strand
TGAAACGGACAAACCGGCACGCTTACGCCGTGCCGCTCGCCGAAGTCATTTCTGGACATGCGCTTACCCTACGAACTCAACGGAGGACCTCTCTCATGATCCGTCTCAAGGTTCCGATCGGATTCCTTTGTCTGGCCCTGGTCAGCGGCGCCGCCTGGCTCGGCAGCGGCTCGCGCGGCGACAGGAAACCGGAACACTCCTGGACCGAGGTCGCTCCCGGCGTCCTGCGTTCCCCCGGTTGGCCAGCCGGTTATGCTCTTGTCTCCGGCGACTCGGCGGTCCTGATCGACGCACCCCGTCCGCTCGCGGAAGTGAAAGCCCAGGGCATCAAGACGATTCGCGCCGTTTACCTGACCCATCATCATCGCGATAGCTGTGCCTTTGCCGCGGAGTACCTCAAGGAGAGCATTCCCGTCCGCGCCGCCGAGTTATCCGCGGCCTTGCTGAAACCCGAAGGCGTGGCGAAATACTGGCGCGAGTCGCTGCCTTTGCGGTCCTCGCGCACCGCGTATCTCGTCGTTCCCGAAGGACTCGCGGACATCGAGTGCAAGTTGAAGGACGGCCAGAGCGAGAAGGCCAGCGGCTGGTCCATCGAGGTCGTGGCGACCCCCGGCCATACGACGGATCACCTGTGCTTCCTGGCGCGCAAGGAGGACAAGGGACCACGCTACGTCTTCTGCGGCGATGCGCTGGCGTCGGCCGGCAAACTGTGGACGCCGTACACGACGGACTGGGACCACTGGACCAACGCCGGTCTCAAGCCGGCGGCCGAGTCGCTGCGCAAACTCGCCGCCCGCGAGCCGGCCATGTTGCTGCCCGCGCACGGCGAGGTCATCTCCAAGGACTGCACCGCCGTGCTGACGAAAACGGCGGAGGCGGTCGAGGAGATGTCGTTCCTCAAGAGCTTCGAGCGCTACACCAAGCAGCGCCTCGGCAAGGAGCCGCAGTATCGTTTCCTCGTCAGGGAGCAGGCCGAGTCGAACGGCTCGAAACCGTGGTCGCGCATCTCCGAACACCTCTGGCTCACCGGCAACACTTATGTGCTGACGTCGAAGGACAATGCGTTTCTCGTCTTCGATCCGTGGGACCCGCACAGCGCCAAACAACTGCCGAAACTGAAGGCCGAGCAGAAACTCGGCGACATGGAAGTCGTCCTGTTCAGCCATGCCCACTTCGACCATTACGACGGCATCTACTCCATCTTCGATCGCGAAAAGCCGAAGGTCTGGACGCTGGATCAGGTCGCGGTGCCCCTGGCCGATCCGTTCAAACTGCGCGCTCCGTTCCTCGACGTTCGGCCGATCAAGTTCGATCGTCTGCTCAAAGATGGTGAGACGGCGACATGGCGCGAGTATCGTTTGAAGTTCCACTTCCTGCCGGGGCAGACCGAGTTCACGATGGGCGTTGAGACGACGATCGACGGCAAGCACTGCTACTTCACCGCCGACAACTGGTTCCACCAGGACCAGTTCAGTGGCTCGGGCGGCTGGATGGGTCTCAATCGCAGTCATCCGCTGCTTTATGCCGCGAGTGCGCAGAAGGTGCTGGACGCGAAGCCCGAGTGGGTGCTTGCGGAGCACGGCGGCGCGTTCGAGTTCAGCGCCGAGGACTTCAAGCGGCGCGTCGAGTGGGGCAAGGTCAGCGCGAAGGCGGCCGATGCCTTGTGCGTCAGCGGCAGTCTGCTGCACGACTGGAATCCGCATCGCATCCGTTTCGAGCCGGTCCTCTTCAAGACAAAAGCGGGTGCGACGCTGGACGGCTCGCTCGTCGTGAGCAATCCGCTGAAGGAGAAACGCAAACTGACGGTGACGCTGCTCGGCCGGGGCGTGATCCCCGGTCAAACCTGGGAAGTGGAACTGGCAGGCGGCGAGGTGAGGAAGGCCGTGCGTGTCAAGCTGCCGGAGAAGCTGGGAGCGGGCCGTCACGTGTTCGCGCTGCGTGCAGTGGACGGCGAGCGGATCGATGGGAGCGATGCGTTCCTGGCGGTTGATGTCGCGGAGTGAATCCGGCGCAAACAAATGAAGCGAGGCGGTGACAATCCTGTCACCGCCTCGCTTCGCTTCTTCACTGTGCTGGTCGATCGATGGAATCCAGTAACCGCTTACTTGCAGCAGCCCTTGTGGCACGGCTTGACGCACGGCTCGCAGCAGGTGTTACAAGCCGGAACCTGCTTCTCAACACACCGTTTCACCATTCGGCAGCAAGTCACCTGCTCCTGCACCGGGACGCACTTGCACACGCAGCGAGTGGCCTCGTAAGGAACCTTGTGTTCGACACAGCAGGTGTAGGTCTCGGTCTTCTGGTGCGGGACGCACTTGCAAACCGTCACCTTGTAGGTCTCGCAGTGAGATTCCTTCTTGCAGACCGTCACCATCTTCGTCACGGGCCGGTACTCGCAGCACTTGACCGTCTTGGTGCAAGGCTCCTCGATCCAGCACTTGTTGGCAACCCAGCAGCGGACCGTCTTCATCTTGGGGCACTCGGCCTCGCAGCCGCAAGAATTGCACGGGTCGCAGCACTTCTTCTTCTTGGCGAACAGGCCGGGCTTGCACGCGACCTCACGGCACTCCCAGTGGCCCTTATCGATGCACTTCTTTTTGTACGTGGTTACCTGCTTGCAGACCCAGTGCTTCTCCATGCAGGTCCGCTCTTCGCAGACGGGGACGCTCTTGCAGACCGTCCGGGTCCGCGTCTCTTCGACGGGAACCTTCTCGTAAACCGTGACCGTGCGAGTCTTCGTTTCCGGGACGCGCTCGATCTTGTAGGCCGTGTACTTCTCCTCGACACGCTGCTGGCGATAAACCGTGTGGGTCGTGGTGTACTGCTCGGGCACCATTTCCGTGACGGTGATGGTCCTTGTCGCGGGACCACTGTTCACCGCGCCCGGAGCGGCCGAGGAGTACGTCGTTGTGTTGCCACATCCCGAACCACACGAACCTGCGTGAGCCTGGCTGCCACGGCCGACCGGAAGAGCCGCCACCATGGCTACCATGCTTGCCAGCAGAGCTACGCGAATGCGCTGCCAAATCATGCCTGCTTCTCCTGTGTTGGATCCGTTCCCTGTGATGCGACTGACACAAGAACCACCTTGCTCGTTGTCGCAATCACATCTCGGGAACACCTGAAGTATGCGCGGTTGGGGCAAAATGGCAAAATGAAGTAGGGCAAAGAGTCAGGAAAGTGCAAGGAATTTGGAGAAGGTCTGCGGAAGAGATCGAACACAGCTGCTGTGCGGGTAGTGCGGGCAGCGGGCGGCAGCGATTGCTACCGGGGGAGCAAAAATGCTCACATGGGCGAGCCGAGAGGCGTAAGCCCTCGGGTTCTTCGAGGGAACCCCAGACGAGCCGAGAGGCGTAAGCCCTCGGGTTCTTCGAGGGAGCCTCACCCGAGGGCTTAGGCGAGCGGCAGGTTCAAACATACCCGGTGGGACAGGCGTCTCGCCTGTCCGGACAGGCGAGACGGCTGTCCCACCGGGTAGTTCACCTCTTGCCGGTCGGCTTACGCCTCTCGGCTCGCCTGGGTCATTTCTCACAATCCGAACGCTCCCCCAAGAGGACGCCGTTTGGCTTTATCCGCCGAGTCCGGTGGCGTTGACTCTTCCTCCACCGGTTGCGGTTCCTCCTCGACCGGCACAGCGCCTGTCAGGTCCGGCTCGAAGAGCGCCCCCACGCCCGGCTGTTTGCTGATCGAGGACTTCCTCGACGGCGCCGGTTCATCGTTCGCTATCTTTTCGCCTCCGGTCCACAGAGGAGACAGCGACGGTTTCTGCGTTACCGGTGAAGGTGCGGTCACGGGCGGTTCGATGTAGCGCGGCGGCACCGATCCCTTTCGCGGCGGTGGCGGCACGAGTTTCGGCTTCTCAACTTCCACGAGAGGAATAGCAGGCGCTGGCTCGACATGCGGCGTTTCGTGAGCCGAGGGATGCTCGATCTCGTGCAGCCTTGCCAGTACGGCCGCGAAATCCTTGACGCGATTCTCGATCTTGCGCGCCGTGCACTGGCTCAGCAATTTTCGCCAGCCTTCATCGAGTGTGGCGCGTTCGTTGTCGTCCGGTTCCGGCGTTCCCAGCAGCGCGAAGTAGCACGTCTTCGCGAAGCCGTAGACGTCAGAGTAGGGGCCGACCGGAACGCCCGGCAACCGGCCCATCTGCTCCGGCGCCGCGTAGTCGATGGTGCCGGCGATGGTAAACTCGTGCGGCGTCGGCGAGGGCGGTTCCGGCGTCCGCACGGTCGCCTCGATGGTCTCCTGCTTGACCGCCAGGCCGAAGTCGATCAGCTTCACGCGCCAGGACCCGCCCGGCTCGCGCCGCACCAGCAG
>JBBSDR010000800.1:0-4330 GCA_038240465.1 Gemmatales bacterium | reverse complement strand
TATGTTTGAACCTGCCGCTCGCCTTACCCCAGGGCGAGTCAAGGCGAACCTCCAACCTGTCACGGAGTTGCCAGCGAAGGCCCCCTGGGAACGATTTGACAGTGCAGATTGCTTTATCGAGGTTTGCCGGCCTTGATGGCGAACAGTTTGGATGCGGTCGCAATGTATAGCACGCCGTTGGAGAAGATCGGTGCGGAAAAGGCCACTTCCTCCATGTCGTTGACCGCGAGTACCTTCTTCTCTTTTGACAGGGCCAGTACCGAAACGCTGCCGTCGTGGTCGGCGAGGAACACCTTGCCGTCAACGATTAGAGGGGAAGCGGTGATACTCGCCATCACGTCGTGGGTCCAGTAACGCTGGCCGGTCCCGGCATCCAGGCAATGAATGTAACCGTCGGTGACCGGAGCGATGACCAGACCCTCGTGGACCGCGACGTTCGAGACGGTGCGCTGCATCTGCTCCGCAAGCTTCTCGCCGCTCCCCAGGAAGCACCAGACAGCCCCCGAATTGGAGTTCGGCTTGCCCCGGCCTGGCCCGTCCGGCAACTCGGGACTGATGTCGCCCGCGCGCGTCGGGTCGATGCAGAACAGTCTTCCTGGCCCTCCGCCGTCTTCCGGCCCCTGACCGTTGGCGATGAAGACGCGCCCGCCCGCAAAGACGGGAGTGGCCAGCAGGAAATTTCGGGTCCTCTTGCGCGAGTTGCGGTGGTCCCAGACCGCGTTCTTGGGGTTGGTGTCGAACTGCCAGAGGGGCTTGCCGGTCAGGGCGTCGAAGGAGCGGACCCAGCCATCGCCCTGGGCGGCGACAACCTGGCCCCGGCCCTTGACCTCGATGACCAGGGGAGTGCTCCACTGGCCTTCCAGAATGTTCTTGCCTGGAGAATTGTCTTGCCACAACACCTTGCCGCTATTCTGGTCGAGACAGATCAAACTCGGCGCTTGCGGCGCCGGCACGCTTGAGCCTTCCTCGTTGACGCCATTGCCCGTGATCGCGTAGAGCCGATCCTTGTACGAGGCCAGTGAGGGAGTGCAGCGGTCGCGGCAACCCGGGATTCCTCCGAAGGGGGCCACCCCAAGCGCCCCAATCAGATCGAGCTTCCAGCGCAAGGACGGTTTCCCTTTGCCGCGCTTCAGAGGGCCAATGTCGAGACAGACAACCTCCCAGCGGTTGCTGATGAAGAAGAGGCGATCGCCCACGTCCAGTGGGACGCCGCGAATGCCCAGGTTCGGAAAATCCCGATGCTCATCGGCCAGCCGAGGCGAGACGTACTGCCAGAGGAACTCGCCGTCCCCGGCCCGAAAGCACATCAGCACGGCTGCGTCATCCTTGAAGTGAGGATCGCGGGGATGGCGGTTATTGGTGCCGATCCAGACCAGGCCGCCCGAAACGATCGGAGGCGACAAAGTGTGCGTCCCCAGTTTCGCCTCCCACAGGACGTTTTGACCTTGTTTCACTCGCCAGCGAAGCGGCGGCTCCTTCTCCGGACTGACGGCATTATGCGTACCATCGCGGCCGAGCATCGGCCAGTCGCCGCCGCAAACAGCCGCGGACAGCGCCAGCAAGGCGATGGCCGACATCTTCCATACCAGTCGAGTTATCATGACGGCTCGCTGTCTGCGCTTGAAGGGCGCGAAGGAAGAGAGTGTTGCCGGCGTCGAACTTTCCCGGAGGGTTGGCCTCTGGAATCTCGGTGCGCCTTCAGTGCCGAGCGTACTCCTTTGGAGAAACGGTTGCAACGATTTTACAGGCCGGCGACTTTTCGCCCTGTCATTTCCACTTCTTGCTGTACGCGGACGCCTCAAAAGACGAGAATGAATCGGATGGCCTGCTCTCTCCCGCCTGACCGTGATGGCCCCGCCTTGACCCCGATGCGCGTACTCCTGGAGATGGCATGATGGTTCGTTTGACGTGGAGCCTTCTCGCTGCTCTGCTGCTCCTCCCCGCCGGCGTTTCGGCCGCCGACGACAAGGCCCTCTTCGAGAAGGAAATCCAGCCCCTCCTGAAGATGCACTGTCTGAAGTGTCACGGCGAGGGCAAGGTGCGCGGCGGCCTGTCGCTCCTGAGCCGATCCGGACTCCTCAAGGGCGGCGACACCGGACCGGCCTTCTCGAAAGAGAAACCAGAGAATAGTCTGCTGCTCCAGGCGATCAATCACAGCGAAAATCTGAAGATGCCGCCCAAGAACAAGCTGTCGCAGAAGGAGATCGACACCCTGACGCGCTGGGTGCGCGCGGGAGCGCCCTGGCCGGACACCGGCGCCGCTGTCGTCGAGACCGAACGCAAGGAGCGACAGATCACGGCCGAGGAGCGCAACTACTGGGCCTACCGTCCCATCAAGCGGCCCGAGTCGCCGGCCGTCAAGAACAAGAGTTGGGTGCGCAATGCCATCGATGCCTTCGTCCTGGCGCGTCTGGAAGAGAAGGGCCTGTCGCCCGCGCCGGCCGCCGATCGCGCCACTCTTATTCGCCGTGCTTACTACGACCTGACCGGGCTGCCGCCGCGCCCCGAGGACATCGACGCCTTTGTCAAGGACCAGTCGGTCGAGGCGTATGAGCAGTTGATCGGCCGGTTGCTGGAGTCGCCACACTACGGCGAGAAATGGGGCCGATTCTGGCTCGACCTCGTCCGCTACGCCGAGACCAATGGCTACGAGCGCGACAGCCCCAAGCCGTTCGCCTGGCGCTACCGCGATTACGTCATCAAGAGCTTCAACGACGACAAGCCTTACGATCGCTTCATCAAGGAGCAGTTGGCCGGCGATGAGATGCCGGGCGAGAACGCCGACGCCATCATCGCGACCGGCTTCTATCGCCTGGGCGTGTGGGACGACGAGCCGGCCGATCACCTGCTGGCGACCTTCGACGAACTGGACGATCTCGTCACCATCACGTCGCAGGTCTTCCTCGGCATGACGATGAACTGCGCTCGCTGTCACGATCATAAAATCGATCCGCTGCTCCAGAGCGACTATTACCGGATGGTTGCCTTCTTCCGCGACATCCCGCGCTTCAACCTCTCGAACGATCCCCGTTCGCAAACCAGCCTCACCGACATCACGACCCCGGAAGTCCGCAAGACTTACGAGGCGGAACTGAAGAAGCGCGAGATTCACCGTGCCGAACTGACAATGGCGCTGACCAAGATCGAAGACGAGGCCATCAAGAAGATGCCGGCCGAGGATCAACGGGCCTCCGAGGGACCGGAGCGCCCGAAGGTCATTCGCAAGATCAAGGGGTTCCTGACGCCGGGGCAGGAGACGCTCTACACGAAGTTGAAGGCCGAGCGCGACGAACTGGCGAAGGTGCGCCAGCCCGAGCGCATCCAGGCGCTGTCGGTCAATCGCTGTCAGGTGCATCCGCCGCCGACGTTTGTCCTGGCGCGCGGCAACCCGCGCGCCGAGAAGAAGCGCGTCGAGCCGGGCTTTCCCACTGTGCTGGGCCTTGCCGATCCTGTCATTCCGCGGCCCGGCAAGGACGCGAAATCGAGCGGCCAGCGCACGGTCCTGGCTAACTGGGTCGCCGCGAAGGACAACGCGCTGACGGCGCGAACGATAGCGAATCGTCTCTGGCAGCAGCACTTCGGCCGGGGCATCGTGCCGACGCCGAGCGACTTCGGCAAGTTCGGCGACAAGCCGACGCATCCCGAGTTGCTCGACTGGCTGGCGAGCGAACTCGCTGCCGGCGGTTGGAAGATGAAGCGGATGCATCAGCTCATCATGACGTCGAACGCCTATCGCATGTCGTCGAAGGGCCAGCCCGAGGCTCTGCGCCTCGACCCGGCGAACATGCTCCACTGGCGTTTCAACATGCGGCGTCTGACGGCGGAAGAGGTGCGCGACTCGATGCTGGCGGCGAGCGGCCAACTCAATCTGAAGATGGGGGGTCCGAGTATCTACCCGGTGATTCCGCGCGAGGTGCTGGCCGGCCAGTCGGTGCCGGGTTCCGGCTGGGGCAAGTCCGCGCCGGAAGAGGCGGCCCGCCGGAGCATCTACGTTCATGTCAAGCGTTCGCTGCAGGTGCCGATCCTCGCTCAGTTCGACCAGGCCGACACGGACGGCAGTTGTCCGGTGCGCTATACGACGACGGTGCCGACACAGTCGCTCGGCATGCTCAACGGCACTTTCGCCAACGAGCAGGCGGCGGCGTTTGCCCAGCGCTTGCGGCGCGAGGCGCCGGACGGTTTGGAGCAGCAGGTTCGCCGGGCCATCCGCCTGACGACCGGGCGCGTTCCGGATGACATCGAGGTGCGCAAGGATTTGGCCTTTATCGAAGACCTGCGGACGAAGCACAAGCTGGATGCGAATGATGCGCTCAAGCAGTATTGTCTGCTG
>JBBSDR010000799.1:0-4341 GCA_038240465.1 Gemmatales bacterium | reverse complement strand
CGAGGCGGTAGCTCGTCTTCCAGAGCGGGTTTTCGATGACGTAGCCGACCTTCACGGCCCGCTTGCCCTGACCGGCGAAGTGAATGCTGACGGCCTTCTTCTGCGAGTCATGGCCCTGCGCCAGCGTTTCCAGGGCCTTGCGGAACTCGCTCTCCATGATCGCGTTGAGGAAGCGAATCCGCTGCACTTCGGCTAACTTCAGCGAGCGCATGCCGTCGGCGCACCACAGATTGAGGCACTCGACCTCGACGACATCCTTGCCGACGGCGACCTTCTTTTGTTCGACGCCGACAACGCTGCCGGTCATGGTCCCGGGCTGGGTTGTGTTGGCCTGCTGGAGCGTCACTTCGACCTTCTCGCCGCGCGCTTGATTGAGGATGGCGCTGAAGGTCGGATTGGCCGCCAGGTTGATGGCGAAACTTTGCAGCGTTCGTTCGACGGGGACATTGGAGTCATAGGTGACGGCGTTGATGGTGCCGCCATCGACGTCGCGCAGGGTCATCGACTTGATCAGGTCGTTGATGTCCTGCGTGGCGAAAGTCAGATCGATTCGCTGCGTTCCCTCGACGTTGCCTTCCCGCTGGAAGTAGCCGACGCCGCTTGAGAACAGCACCACCTGGCCGATCGGCAGTTGCGCTGCTGTCGGCGACTTCGACGCTTCTTTCTTCGCCTCTTCGCCCCGGTTGGCGGACAGCAGGCCCGGCACCATCACCACCGCGCCCGCCAGCACCACCAGCCCGGCCAGTCCGGCCTTGAACCACGTTCGCCTCATCATATTGCGATCTCCTTGCGCCCGGAACAGAAATTGACACTGTCAGTTGTCTTCTAGACGATTCTCCTGTCTTCCTGGATTGCGCTTCCCTCCCTCTTGATTTGGCGAGGCGAGCCGCGTGAGCGGCCGGGTGGGGCCATCCTACCCGGCCGCTTACGCGGCTCGGCTCGCCAGGAATGCCAACATTGAGTTCGGGTGACGGTCAATCGGAGACTTTGAGGCATTATGACGGCCTGCTGTCCTTTTTCCTTGCAACTTCCTCCATCTCGGGATTAGTGTACAATAGATCACCAACGCGGAATGGGAAATGAGGACTGACCATGACAACTCGGCGTGCCGGACTTGCGTCCGAGGATCTGTTGACGTCGCGCGAGGTAGCTCGCCGGCTATCTATCGGCGTGAAGACGTTGTTTCGTCTGGTGCGTGCCGGCGTGGTGCCGCAGCCGATTCGCCTGAGCCGAAAGATACTGCGCTGGCGGGTAGACGAGTTCGAGCGCTGGCTGAAGAAGTGGCGCGGGGAGGCGACGGAATGAACGCGCATGAGCTTCTTGTCGCGGCTTTCGATCCGGGCGCCATCCTGCGCGCTCAGGAACTGACGCCCGATCCCTGGCAGCGCGAGTTGCTGGTATCGACGGCCCCGCGTGTGCTGCTGAACTGTTCGCGCGGCGCGGGCAAGTCGCGCGTGTCGTCGGCACTCGCTCTGCACACCGCGCTGTTCAAGCCGGGCAGCCTGGTGCTGTTGCTGTCGCGCGCCCTGCGCCAGGCGACGGAGTTGCTCCGCTATGTCAAGCAAGGCTGGCGCGCCCTGGGCCGGCCGGTCTCGGCGCGGAAGCACAACGAGACGCTCCTCGAACTGGCCAATGGCAGCCGGGTACTGTCGCTGCCGGGACGCGAGGAGACGATTCGCGCCTTTCAGGGCGTCAACCTGATCCTGATCGACGAGGCGGCCCGCGTGCCGGATGAGTTGTACTATTCGGTCCGGCCGATGCTCAACGTGTCGCGCGGCCGGCTGGTCTGTCTCTCGACGCCGTTTGGAGCGCGCGGCTTCTTCTGGAAGGAATGGCACGATGCACGCGCCGACTGGAATCGCGTCCACATCACCTGGCGCGAGTGTCCCCGGCTGACTCCGGAAGCGATCGAGGACGAACGCCGGGCGATGGGCGACATCTGGGTGGCGCAGGAGTACGAAGGTTCGTTCGTCACCCTGGAAGGCGTGGTCTATCCCGACTTCGACAAGGCGGTCGTCGAGTGTGATTCACTGCCCGAAGGCCGGGCGGTAGGCGGCATCGACTTCGGCTGGCGCAACCCGTTCGCGGCGCTCTGGGGAGTGCTCGACGCCGACGACGTTCTCTGGATCGGCGGCGAGCGTTATGGCCGGCAGACGGCCCTGCATCAGCACGCGCTGGCCCTGAAGCCGCTCAATCCACGGACGTGGTATGCGGACCCCTCGGGGCGAACGGAGATCGAGGAGTTGCGCGCCTCGGGGCTGACGGTGTTGCCGGGAACGAACGACATTCGCCTGGGCATCGCGGCGGTTACCGCCCGGCTGAACACGGGCCGGCTCAAGGTGCTGAAGGGGACGTGTCCGTGCCTGTTGCAGGAGGCGCGACTGTATCGCTATCCGACGGCGCAGGAACGGCACGGCGAGACGGAACTGCCCATCGACGCGAACAATCACGCGCTGGCGGCCCTGCGCTATCTGGTAGCGCGGCTGGACGCTCATTTCCTGGCCCGGCTGCGGCAGCGTGGCACGCCGGCGGCGGCCGAGCAGGAAGAGCGCGAGGGGCTGTGGACGAGAGTTACCTGACCTGTGTAGAGGTTACTGTCATGCGTTCGATTCTCCATCGACTGGCAACATGGCTGGCGCGAAAGACGGCGCCCGAAGTGGTTCGGCTCGCGGGGTCCGATCGGCCGTCGTTCATCGACGCCTATCGCCGGGTCCGCGCTCCAACGGCGCTCGATCTTCTCGGCGAACTGAAGAACACGGCCTACGCCTGTGCCAGCCTCAACGCCGCCGTCTGTGCCTCGTATCCGCCGCGCCTGTATGTCAGCTCGCGTCCTGGCGATCCTGAGCCGCGCTGCCTGACGCGCCAACTCGCGGGCGCCGAACGCAAGGCCCTCGGCGTCAAGGGGCTGGACCACGTCGAGGAAGTCGTGGACCACCCGCTGCTGACTCTGCTGCGCGCCGTCAACCCGACGCATAACGCCCACGATCTCTGGGAACTGACCGCGCTCTACCAGGAGGTTCACGGAAGCGCCTACTGGTATCTATCACTCGGACCGCTGGGAGTGCCGGAGACGATCTGGGTGTTGCCGAGCCAGCACGTCCAGGCGGTTCGCGAAGACGGCTCGAAGGAACTGGTGGACGCATACGAGGTGCGGACGCGCGAGGGAGTGCAGCGCGTGCTGCCGTCGGAGGTGATCCACTTCCGCTATCCCGATCCGCGCGATCCATACGGGCCGGGCCTGTCGCCGATGCGGGCGGCGTATGAGCATGTCGCCCTGGCGTCGGAGTTCCTGGCCTACAAGCGCGGCGTCTGGTCGAACAATGCGCTGCCGAGCGTGATTATCAGTCCGGGCGAGATGATCTCGCCGGAGGAGCGCGCGCGGCTGGAGACGGCGTGGATCAACAAGTTCGCCCAGGGCGGCAATGGCCGGGTGCTGGTGGCGGAGTCGCGGATGAGTGTGGACCTGGTGAACCCGGCGATGGGCGACCTGGCTGCCCTGGCCGAGGCGGGCGCGACGAAGGACGAGATTGCCAATGCCTTCGGCGTGCCGCTGGCGTTTCTGACGACGGAGACGAACCTCGCCAACCTGCAAGCCGCGATGCAGCAGCACTCCTCGCTGACGATCCGGCCTCGATTGCGGCGACGCGACGAGAAGATCAACGAGCAGTTGATCCCGCTGTACGATCCGACGCATCGTCTATTCGTGGCCAGCGACGATCCGACGCAGGCGAGTCAGGAGCAGCAACTGCAACAGCAGGACCTGGATTTGAAGTGGGGAGTGCGAACGATCAACGAGGTGCGCGCGGAGCGCGGACTGCCGCCGGTCGAGTGGGGCGACAAGCCGTGGCTGCCGGTGGGCCTGGCGCCGAGCGACTTCCCGCAGCGCGATCAGATTCTGGAACACACGGGACGCGGCAAGCTGTGAAGGTGGGCATCAGCTTCGTCCGGTCAGCAAGTCCACGACCCAGCAGCCCCGGACGTGCGGACCAGGCTGGCGGCAGTGATCGAGGATGTCGGCGTTAGTGCAGCCGGCATCTTCAAGGGCATCGGCCATGATTGGCAGGTGTTCAAACTCACGCTCCTCGTAGATGACTCGGGCCATGCAGCGTACGGTTGAAGTCAGCCAAGAAGTATCGAGGAGCGGTTGGAGGCCAAGGGGTGTGCCGAAGATGTCGCGCAAGAGGGAACACTGCCAGTTCCTTTCCCTGTCCCAAGCCTCGGTTGAAGCGGTCTGAGTTGCATTCCAAACGGAAAAAGCCGCGGTGCGGCACCGATCCAGTGCGTGTCTCAGATCAACAAGACCGGTCGGAGCGATTTCTCGGACACCACGCCCCTGCCCTG
>JBBSDR010000798.1:0-4348 GCA_038240465.1 Gemmatales bacterium | reverse complement strand
CTGTTACCAGCCCAGGGTTGAGGAGCTTCACTGATGATCGCCGCGCGCGCACTCGCCCTTGTTGACTCCTGCCCTCATGCCTTCACACTGCAATATCCGCCGCGGCGCGAATACTTTCAGGAGAACTTCCGGGCCGCCCTCGACCTGACGCCGCTGCGGAACGTGCGCCGTCTGCTCCTGTACGTCCATGTCCCCTTCTGCGAGTCGCGCTGCACCTACTGCAACTTCGCCATCGACACACGCCAGGACGCGGCACTGCATCGCCGGTACGTCGATGGCCTGCTGCGGCAGCTCGACTCCCTCGATCAGTGGCTCGCCGCGGATGTCGTCCTCGGCGGTATCGATATCGGCGGTGGAACGCCAACGCTGCTCTCGCCTGTCCTTCTCGAACGTCTCCTGCGCGCGCTCCAGCCGTGGAGACGCAGGGTCGATCACCCCATTCCCCTGTCGATCGAGACGACGCCGAGCATTGCCGCCGGCGATCCCGAACGGCTCGCCGTCCTCGTCGAGGGCGGCGTCAATCGCGTCTCCGTTGGCTTGCAGACGGCCGATGACGGGCTGCTGACGCTTGTGAATCGCGGCTCCGAACGATTGCATGAGAAGGCCATCGACAACCTGCGCCGCGCCGGCTTCGAGCGGATCAACGTCGATCTGATCTTCGGTTTGCCCGGTCAGACAAAAGAGCAATGGCGGCGCGACCTCGACCACGCCATCGCCTTGCCTGTCGATTCGATCGCGACCTACGACTGTCTCTATCGAGGCAAGGGCCGGCTGCTGCCGCGGGAGGGAATCCCGACACCGGTGCAGTACGGCGAACTGTACGATCTCGCCTTCGAGCGGCTGACCGTCTGGGCTGGCTTCCTGGCGCGGTATGGCTCGCTGAACTTCTCGTGGATCTCGGATGAAACCGGCACATCAGCCTATTTCGAGGGCCGGCTGCTCGATGGGTTGCCCTACGTCGGCCTCGGCAATTACGCTTCGAGTCTGATCGCGGATCGCTGGTGGTTCGCGCCCTATCGCATCGGCGACTGGCTGCACGCGGTCGAGAGTGGAGCGAGCCTGCCCGCAGCCGACTCCTACCAGTTGCCCGTTGCGGAAGCGATGGCGAAGTATCTGCTGCTGTCGCTCAGTTTTGGCGTCATCGACCCGGTTCGCTTCCAGACTCGCTTCGGCTGTGCCTTCACCGAGGTGTACGAGCAGCCATTGGCCATCGCTCTGGAGAAAGGCTGGCTCCGCGAACAGAACGGGGTGTTCGGTCTCGCGCCTGGCGCGTTTCGCTTCCTGCCCTGGCTGCGGGCGCTGTTCTATACACAGGGCGCCGTCGAGTGGCTGGAGCGGCGTGAGGAGATTGGATGAGGCGAGAGGTAATTTCCTCAGAGGGTCTTCCCGCCCGGGTTCTTTCTATAATAGGCCGGGAAGGAGGCATCCATGGAACCCCGCCGCCCGCGAATCCTCATCGCCGACGATAATCCGCAGGGCGTCGAACTGCTCGAGGCCTACCTCGCCGGCAGCGACTACGAACTCGCCATCGCCACCGATGGCGAGGATACTCTCGCCAAGGTCGCCGGCTTCCAGCCCGATCTTATCCTCCTCGACGTCATGATGCCCAAGATCTCCGGCTTCGAGGTGTGCAAACGCCTGCGCCGCGATCCCGCCACCCGCGACGTCGCCATTCTCATGGTCACCGCCCTCGATCAGAACAGCGATGTCGATCGCGCCGTGGATGCCGGGACCGATGACTTTCTGTCCAAACCGATCAACAAGACCGAACTCCTGCTGCGCGTCCGTTCGCTGCTCAAGAGTCGCCACAATCAGAAAGAACTCGAACGGGCGCTCGACTACATCGAAGGGGTCGAGAAAGGCGGCGCATGACGATTCCGCGCGTGGTCCTGCAGCCGCGCCAGGCCAAACCGTTCTTCGGCCGGCATCCCTGGGTCTACGCCGGCACCATCGCCTCCATCGCGGACAGTCCCGCCGACGGCGATGAAGTCGAAGTCGTCTCGCATGCCGGGATCTTCATCGCCCGCGGTCTGTACAACAGCCAGAGCAAGATCCGCATCCGGCTCTATTCCTGGCAGCCGGACACGCCGCTCGATCGCGCCTTCTTCCGCGAGAAACTCGACGCTGCCCTGCGGCTGCGGCGCGACATTCTCCGTCTCGATGGACCGGGTCAGGCGTGCCGGCTCGTTTTCAGCGAGAGCGATGGTCTCTCGGGCCTGACCGTGGACCGCTACGGCGACTGGCTGAACGTGCAAGTCACGTCGCTGGCCATGGCGCGCCGCAAGGAAATGCTCGCCGAGTTGCTCGTCGAGTTGGTGCAACCGCGCGGCATCGGTCTGCGCACCGAGAAGGGCATCCGCCAGCTCGAAGGACTTCAGATGCAGGACGGCTTGCTCTGGGGTGAGAATCCCTCGGGTCCCATCACCATCGAGGAGAATGGCCTTCGCTATCTCGTCAATTTGGCGGAGGGGCAGAAGACGGGCTTCTATCTCGATCAGCGCGACAATCGCCAGGCGGTGGCCCGGCTGGCGCGGGGACGCCGGGTGCTGGACGGCTTTTGCTACACGGGCGGTTTTGGCCTGAACGCCGTGCGCGAGGGTGCAACGTCGGTCCTCGGGCTGGACCTGTCGGAGCCGGCCCTGGCGCTGGCGCGTCAGAACGCGGTCCTGAATGGGCTGACGAACCTGGAGTTCGTCCGCGGCGACGTCTTCGAGCAGCTCGACGCCCTGGCTGCGGCCGGCGAGAAGTTCGGCGTCGTCATTCTCGATCCGCCGCGATTCGCCCGCTCGCGCGGCGCGATCGAGGATGCGCTGCAAGGTTATCATCGCTTGCAGAGGCTCGGATTGAGGGTGCTGGAAAGCGACGGCATTCTGGTAACGTGTTGCTGTTCGGGCGTGATCAACTCGCCGATGCTCGAGGACTTGCTTTCTCAGCTTGCCGCGGAGGAGCGGCGCGATATCCAACTTCTAGAGCGGCGCGGTCAGGCAGCGGACCATCCCGTGTCCGCATCGTGTCTGGAGACGAGCTATTTGAAGTGCTTGATCTGCCGGGTCCGATAGTCAGGGGTCAGGGGTCAGGAGTCAGGGGTCAGGAGTCAGGAGTCAGGAATCAGACAAGACAGAATACCAGCCCGGAGCGCAAGCGACGGGTTCTTCTGTCTTCCCTGACTCCTGACTCCTGACCCCTGACTCCTGACTCCTGAAACTTCGCTCAGTCGCAATGGGTATTTGCACGCATGTCGCCGTGCGCGGCGCTCGTATTTCCACTGGGGAGGAACACTCGCATGTTGCTGAATCGTCGTATCCTGGCTCTGGGACTGGCCGTTGCGCTGTTGGCGAATCCCGCCCGCGCCGGCGAGGTCAATATGTATCTGCCGGAAGACACCGAGGTGTACTCCGTCGTCAATCTGCGGCAAATTCTCGGCTCGGCCCTGGTCAAGAAGGTCGGTGTGGACACCCTCCGGAACCTCCTGCAGCAATCGCAGGAACTGTCGGACATCCTCAAGGACCTCGGACTCGATCCGTTCAAGGACATCGACAAGATCATTTCCGCCGGCCCCGCGACGGGCGAACAGGACAAGGGCCTGATCGTCATTCAGGGAAAGTTCGACGTCGATGCGTTCCGGAAACGGGCCGCCAAGGAGGCCAAGGACAACAAGGACGTCGTCAAGATGCACAAGGTCAAGGACGGACAGGGTGGCGAACACACCATCTACGAACTCGTCCTGTCTGAGGTCGTCCCCGGCGCGCCCGGCAACGCGGCCGTGTTCATCGGCTTCGCCGGCAACAAGACCATCCTCGGTTCCCCGTCGAAGGACTACCTGATCACCGCTCTGAAGGTCAAGCCGGACGCCACCAAGGTGACGCTGAAGAACAAGGCGTTCCAGGAAATGCTCGAGAAGCTCGACGACAAGCAGAGCATGAGCATTGTGATGGTGGGCGATGTGCTGACCAAGGGCCAACTGGCCGACGCGCCGATGCAGGTCAAGGACATGCTGGCGAAGGTCGCGACGGCTCACGGCGGCATCACGCTGACCGACGGCATCAAGATCGAGTTCTCGATCGGCGCCAAGGCCGTCGAGGACGCCAAGGCCATCAAGGAAGCCGTCAACAACGCCGTCAACCTGGGCATCGGTGCGGCGGGCCTCGCCGCCATGAATAACCCGCAATTCGCGCCCGCCGTCGATTTCCTCAAGTCGATCAAGGTCAGTTCGCGCGACAAGATCGCCACCCTCAAGGCCGAACTCACCGGCGAGGACCTCGGCAAGCTGATTCCCAAGGATCAGTGATATTACCTCGGATAGCCGATCTCTCGTAGCCGAAGTCGCCAGACTTCGGGTGCCTTGCTG
>JBBSDR010000797.1:0-4349 GCA_038240465.1 Gemmatales bacterium | reverse complement strand
TTCTCCAGCCGGGCCAGCAACTCCCGGCGCATCTGGAGCATCCGCTCTTTCTCGTCCTTTGACAGGTACTGTCCCAGTTCGCCAAGCGACACCTGCACGGGGCTGTCGTTATTGCGAAGCACTTGACGCAGCATCTCCTGATCGGCGTCGATCGACACTTCGGGCGTGTCGAATTTCGACAGAAGCTGGGCGTAGCGCCGTCCTAACTCGGCCAGGGAAGAGGGAGCCGGCGTCAGGATCGCGGCCACGAGGCGGTTGGTGATCTTGCTGGACTTCTCCTGTTCGGCCAGCGCCGCCGCTTTCGCAGTGAACTCCGACTCCGGCAGCGCGGCAAACGCATGCAAAGGGCCGAAGATCGGATGCGGTTTCTGAATCGTGCGTTGCAGCGTGCGAACCCAGCGAAAGAGAATGTGTTCGTTGAGTCCCCGGGACTTGGCGAGCGCACGAACATCGTTGTCCGTCTTCTTGACCATGCTTTCAGCGGCGAGGAGATACTTCTCCAGTTGCTCCGCCGGACGGAACTCGTTGCGCAGCGCGTTCAACCGATCGAGCAGGAACTTGTCGAGCCGATCGCGCAGCATGCCGAGTTCCTTTTCCGTGGCGGCGTCCACCGGCTTTGGCCCAATTTCGGGCAACTCGGCCACCACACCTGTCCCATCGACCGGCATCCGCGCGGCGGAGAACAGGCCGTACAGTGAGTAGTAATCCTTCGTGGAGATCGGGTCGAACTTGTGATCGTGACAGCGGGCGCACTGGACGGTCATGCCGAGCAGGCCGCGCGTCACCACGTCAATCTGATCGTCGATGACGTCGTGCAGGTTGCCCGTGAACCACCTGCCGACTGTCAGAAAACCGAGTGCTGCCTGATCGCTGGGCCGAGCGGCTGGCGTTTGATCGGCCGCAAGTTGCAAGGCGACAAATCGGTCGTAGGGCATGTCCTGGTTGAAGGCCTGGATCACCCAGTCGCGATAGGTATACGCGAAAGGCCAGCGGCGCTCCTCACCCGCCCCAACCCAGCGTGTGTCGCCATAGCGGGCGACGTCGAGCCAGTGCCGGCCCCACTGGACCCCGTATTGCGGCGACTCCAGCAGCCGATCGACGGCCCTCGCGAAGGCGTCGGGCGACGTGTCAGCGAGGAATGCCTCCGTCTCTTCCGGAGTTGGCGGCAGACCGGTCAGGTCGTAGGTGGCGCGGCGCAGAAGTCCCCGTTTATCCACCGGTAGAGACGGCTTCATGCTCTTCTCTTCCAGCTTCGCCAGGATGAAACGGTCGATGGGTCCCTGCGGCCAACTGGCTTGCTTCACCTTTGGCAAGGGCGGATTCTTGAGGGGTTGAAAGCTCCAGAACTGGCGGCCCTTGATGATGTCGATGGATGGGTTGGCGTCTGGCCTATGCGCGCTCGTGGCACTCGGAAAGGGTAGACCCATCTTGATCCAGGCGACGAAATCCTCGACCTGGGCCGGAGTCAGTTTGCCATCCGCGGCCGGGGGCATCTTGAGGTCTTTATCGGTTCGTCGAATGGCACGGATCAACAGGCTGTCTTCGGGACGGCCGGAGATGACAGCGGTCCCCGAATCGCCTCCCTTGAGGACGCGGTCGCGCGAGTCCAGTTTGAGGCCGCCTTTGCTCTGTTTTCTTTCCGCGCTGTGACACTTGTAGCAGCGTTCGACGAGGACAGGCCGGATCCTGTTCTCGAAGAATTCGCTATCGGCGCTGGTGCCGTCTTTCGGAGGGGCCGCCTGCCCAATCGAAGTAACGGCCACAACCCAGAGCAGCCCACTTGCAAGCCAAGGCTTCGCCAGCCTGAACATCTTTCCTCACCCGATCTTTCCTGGATGAACGCTCGCTCCAGGATTGAGGCTACCTTCTCGAAAAACCCATTGCCATGATTTTATCACCTGGGTTCGCCTCATCAGGCTCTTTTCCGTGGCGCGACTGCCACGCAAGAAAATTCCGGGCGAGCGGCGGGGTTTACCCCCGCTATCTTCAAACCGCCGGGATAAACCCGGCGGCTCGCTCCCATTCCTTTCTTGAACATCAATAAAATGCCCTCATGCGCTGCTGCACCCCTGACTGAATGAAGATGAACGGTCTGCTCAGTGAGCTTGAATCCCTGACCCATGATGCCCGGATGCGGCGGATGGCCGATCTGGGTAAAACCGCGCGCACGGACGCAGCCATCGCTGCTGTTCTTGATGCTCTGGAGAAGGGCGGGTTCCACGAGCGGCTGCTGGCGCTGCAGTCGTGCTATGGCAGCCAGGACGCGGCCCGCGCCCTGCGGGCGCTGACCGACCCGTCGCGAACTCTCCAGGGCCGGGCGTTGAAGCTCGTCGCTCTCTTCGCGCTCGATCCCGCGGCGCAACAGGCCCTGCTCGCCGCGCGCTACAAGCAGCGACTGGCCCTGTTGCGGCTGCTGCGTCGGTGCCGCCGTCTGCAACCGATTGACGCCTTCTTCAGCGATCTCGCGGCCCGAGACCCGGCGGCATTGGCCTTGCTCCTGCCCTTCGGTTCGCGTCCCATTGTCGAGAAGCACTTCGCCGCCGCGCGTCAGCTCGGCGGCGACGTGTTTTGGCGACGGCTTGCCGGAGCGCATCCCGAGCTTGCCGCCACGGTCATCGAGTCCGACCTCAGCGGGTTGGAGACGCCGAACGCACGCCTGGTCCACGAGGCCACCGTCGTCCTGACTCTCCTCGCGGGCCGGCACCCCGAACTGGCGCTGGGACTTGCTCGCGGCCTTGTCGTCCACATCCCGCTCGCGCGCATACTTCCCGGGCTGTATCTGCTCGCCAGGCGTCTCCCGTCCGAGATGGCCGACCTGTTGTTGGCCTCGTCGGACAGCGTGTCCCTCTCCCTCGATTCGGTCGCGCGGCGGCTGGACCTGGCGCGGCTTCAGGCCCTCCTCGAACGGCGACCGGGAACGCTGACGCAGCCGCACTTGTGGTTCCGCCGGCTGCCTCCTCCGGTTCGGGCCAGTCTCTTCACTGCTCAAGAGCGGCACTGGCGGAATGCCGAGGGCTGCACGTCTCCTCTTATCGTCGCTCAACTGCCGGACGGACTTCGCCAGGCCGAGGCTCGCCGCAACTTGAACCTGCCGGCCCTGGCGACGCGCCCGGAACAGCGGCTGCTCTACGCAGCCTTTCTGCCGTGGGACGAGGCCCTTGTTGTTCTCGATCCGTGGTTGAAGCACCCCGAGGGCGAACTGCGCGCCCTCGCCTTGCAGACGCTTGCCGGGACGGTTCGCTACCAGCGAGCCAGGCTCGGCGACCTGCTGGGCATGGTCCGCGCTCGCAAGAACGAGCAGGACCCGGTGCGTTGTCGCATGCTGGCCGGCCTCGCCGACCTTCCGCCTGGAGCGTGGCAGGCCGAACATCTGGAAGGGCTGACCCAGATCATCCGCGACGCCCTCTCGGCGGCGGACCTCTCCGCCGCGACGGCGAGTCACGCCGAACGCCTGGTCGTCGCCCTGCTGCGGTTCCATCCCGACTGGGCTGCCGGCTGGCTCGCCACTCTGGCCCGGGAGCGCGGCCACCTGCACCTCGGCGACCTGCAGAATCGCCTGAACGACAACGACGTCAAGCGGATCGCCCCGGCTCTGCTGCCGGTGTTGCGCTCCTGGCAGAACCGCGAGCGGCAGGGACAGTTCGCCTCCTTCGCCCAGAGTCTTGGCCGGCACATCCTGGCCTTCGACGGACTTGCGGACATGCTGGAACACGAAGTCGAGGTCACTCGCACTCAGTGGTCCGCGGAATACACCCTGGCCTTGCTGGCCCTGCACTGCAAGGAGCGGCTGGCGTTGCTCGTCCCGAAGCTCATCAAGGACGATCCGAGTTGGGCCACGAGGTCTGTCTTCTATCAGTATCTGCACCGCCGGCGGCAGGACCTGTTGACGCCGTTCCTGGGCCAGAAAGCCTACAGCGGGCGATTCAGCACGGGGCGGACGCGCTTTGTGCTGCCTCTGGATCGCGGCTTCTTCCGCTGGACGCCGGCGCAGCAGGAGACTTTTCAGCAGACGCTTCAGGAGATTACGCGCGCCAGCACGGAGCCGCACGACACGCCGACGATCCTGCGTGTCGTGCGGCAACTGGCCGCGTTGCCGGCCGTCGCTATCGAGCCTCTGGCCCGTCTCGCTGCCGACGAGCGACCGGCCGTCCAGGAAGGCGCCCTCCGCGTGTTGGGCCGGCTGGACGCGGGCCAGGGCGTGCCTATCCTTCTGGAGGCGATGGGCGACCAGCGAGCGCGGATCGCCATCTACGCCCTGCGGTCGGCCGTCTTGGAGATGCCCGGCGATCGGGCGATCGCGCTGCTGCGTGGAGTGAAGCTGGATAAGGTGACGGTGGCCAAGGAGTGCA
>JBBSDR010000796.1:0-4354 GCA_038240465.1 Gemmatales bacterium | reverse complement strand
TGCTCTTCGCGGGAATTCTGATCGTGCGGCGGATGCTCTACGAGTTCAGCGATTCGGCCCTGGCCCTGGTGCTGGAGAAGCGGTTCCCGAAGCTCCTCGGCGATCGGCTCATCACAGCCGTCGAACTGGCGGACACCAGGCAGGCCGCGAGGTATGGCTACTCGGCCGTCATGGTCGAACAGACGATCCACGAGGCGGCCGACTGCGTCGATCAACTCAACATCCGCGAGGTGTTCGACTGGAAGCGCCTCTATGTGCGGCTGGCCATTGCCTTGATCCTGACGGTTGGGGTTTACGCGCTGATCTTTGGGTCGATGGCCAGCATCGCCGCTACCCAGGGCAAGTCGCCGGGCGAGCAGTTCACCGCCCTGAACGATACCGCGGCCATCTGGGCCGAGCGCAACATTCGGCTCGACAATGAACGCTGGCCGACACGCGCCCTCCTCCAGTTGATCGATTTCCCAAACACCGGGGAACTGAAGAAGGGCAAGGGGTCCGAGGGCGGCAAGGAACTGACGCGCGTGGACATTCGCTGTGTGGCCCTGGAGTATGTCCTGCACGATTCCAACGCCCGGCTGTCCTGGCGTCCCCTGCTGGTCGCGGACCTGCTCGCCGGCAAGGTGCCGGTGGTGAATACGGCTGCGCTCCAGAACGTGCCTCAAGGATGGGAGGAACACAATCGCGAGATCGGCTGGACCGTCGATGCCGTCAAAGTGAAGCTGCAGCGCATCAAGGATGGAGACAAGACGCTGGCCCGGCCCGACGAGACCACGCTGGCCGGGCTGGAGTCGCTGATCGAAGAACTCGACAGCCTGGCCGAACAGGGGAGCATGAGCCGGACGCTGCGCAAGCTGATCGTGCCGACACGTGCGTATGTCGTCTATCAGTCGGATGACGGCCAGATCCGCGCGGCGATTTCGATGCAACAGCGGGCGAACAATGAGTTCACGGCCGAACTGTCCCTCAAGGACAGCGTGCGGTTTGCCCTGAGCGCGGAGGACTTCGTCAGCGACGCGAGCAAGATCACCCTCGTGCCGCCGCCGCGAATCGCCAAACTCGACAGCATCGAACGCCAGCCGGCCTACCTGTATCACCTGACCGAGACCACGGGCCGAATCCTACCCTCGGTCTTCGCCTCGACAGTCGGGCTGCTGGCCGCGCCGTCCAATGCCCTGGTTGCCGCCTCGGCCCTGCCGGAAGAGCGGCCCTACGACGACGACCGCTTCTTCCTCGGCCAGCGCAAGCAACTGTTCAAGCCGCGCACCGTCAACGTGTCGGGCGAACTGAAGCCCAAAATCTCCGTCCCCGCCACGACCGATGTCACCCTCGTCGCCGAGACGGACAAGGACTTGAAGGACGAGAGCATCATCCTGGACGGCAAGGGAGCGCTGGCGCTGAAAAACGTCCAGCCCAGGAAGACCGGCACGAGGACGTTTGAGATTGTCGTTCCCGACGTCCGCTCCGACCTGGACTTCCGGCTGGAGTTCAAAGATACCGACGGCGTTCTTGGCATCCAGGAGTTGCAGATCGTCATCGACGAGGACGCTCCGCCGTCGATCGACCAGTTCACACCAGCTGTGGTCCGCGAGGTCAACGGCAAGTACAAGGTGACGCCGCAAGCGGTCATCCCGTTCACGTTCTTCGTCAAGGACCCGAAGTTCGGCCTGGCGGAACTGGATTTCGCCTACACGATCAAGGAGACGGCGTCACAGGGCGAGCAGTCGCGCCGCGCTTGCCGGGTGGCCGGCGGCATCGGCCTGGGGCTGAGCGGCCCCGAGGCTGCCCTGAGTTCCTCGATCTACAACCTCGCGCTGCCGGGAACGCTCAAGGGCAACGAGGAAGTGCTGGAAGGCCGGCTGCCGGTGGCCGACTTCAAGGCGCAGATGGATCGTCTGCGGCAATTCCGCGACCCGGAAGGCAAGGTGCGGCGCCGCTGGGAGGAGACGGCCAGCATGCTCGACACGCCGATGGCCTTCGGCTCCTTCCCGAAGATGATCCTCAGTTACAACTTGCCGGAGTTGAAGAACCTCGACAAGTTCTTGATCGATCACGAGAGGTTGATCGAAGACAGCGCGCCGCTCAAGAGCATGGACCTGTCGCTGATCCGCCGCATCGACTCGACGGGGCTGTCGGTGCCGCTGAAGGCCCGGCCGCTCGAGATCCAGCGCAAGTTCGACCTGACGCTGACCCTGGAGGCCCGCGACACCAACGTCGCCCGGGCGCGGCGCGGCCAGCACATCAGCCAGCCGATTTCGTTCGAGATCGTTTCGGAGATCGAGCTGCTGTTCGAGATCAACCAGGAGGAGCAACGGCTCTACGACGAGCTGTTCAAGGCGGTGGCCGACCTGAAGAAGTCCTTCGAGCAGCTGCAGGGAGTGAAGTTCGACCTGCTGCTCGAACCGGTGCCGGGCCGGCCGGTCAACTTCGACTCTTATA
This sequence comes from Gemmatales bacterium, assembly GCA_038240465.1. Classification (GTDB taxonomy): domain Bacteria; phylum Planctomycetota; class Planctomycetia; order Gemmatales; family Gemmataceae; genus JBBRIK01. The sequence continues at coordinate 1,918 of JBBSDR010000796.1, read as the reverse complement.
GTGTCCGCACCGAGGATGTCCAGAAGGTGGTGCGCGAGAGCGAACGCATGACGCTCAAGGTGATGAAGGATTACGAGAAGATCCTGCAAGAGATGCGGACCAATCGCATCGAGAACCTCGACGTCGTTCGCAAGACGAAGAACGCCATCGTCATTCCGCTGCAGCAGATCCTTGTCGGCGATTACCTGTTGCTGGAAGGCGATGCGAAGGTGCGGACCGGCTTCAACATCGGCAAGGACGGTCTGAAGTATCTGCGCGACGAGGTGGACGACACGAAGCGGAAGGAAGACGATCGGCTGGCGCGTGCCAGGAGTTCCGTGGCCGGGGCGGAGAAGGACCTCAGCCGGCTGCTCGCGGCGCTGACGGAAGTGCTGCAGGAGATGGAGGGCATCAAGAACCTGGGCGAAATCCTCAAGGGCCTCAACCAACTGGAACTGAGCGAGCGCGATTCGCTCCAGAGGATCGAGGTCCAGAAGGGTCTCATCGAGAAGCGTTTGTTCGAGTCGCTGCTGACGCCGCCGAAACCGTGACGTGTGTTCACTCCTGAGCAGCCCCGAGCGCAAGCGAGGGGTGCTTGCGAAGAACCCCTCGCTCGCGCTCGGGGCTGGTCAGGAGCGAAACCGCCTCGCATGTTGGGAATTCGCAGTAAGTTCGTCTGTTAAGTGTTGGAAGGCAAACGCTGTACAGCGGCCGGACGGTAGCCCAACGTGATGGGTTGTACACCGAACGGAAGCGCCGACCCAGAGCAGTCAATCCCGTGTGAAAGGGGATTCACGTCCCCTGTTGCGGAGGTAATTTTCATGACTCGTCGTCTCCTGGCCGCCCTGTCCATCCTGACGGTGGCCATGCTCGTGTCGGCGGCTGACACGATCCCGATCAAGCCCAAGGCGAAGCCCGCCGACAAGACGGAGGTCGAGCTTCAAGCCGATCGGCTGGCCGCCGAACAGGTCCAATTGAAACAGCAGTTCCTCGAATTCAAACAGTCGCTCTTGCGGCTGGCTCAGAACCTCGAACTCAGCAGCAAGCCCGAGAACCGCCAGAAGGCCGAGTTGCTGCGCATGGCGATCAAGGAAGCGGACCAGGGCGGCATCAACGCCCGGTTTAACAAGCTGATCGAGATCCTGCGTTCGCCGAAGGTCGTCAATGACCTCGAAAAGATCACCGAGGCGGCGACGGTCAATCAGGACCTGCACAAGGACCTGCAGCTTTTGATCCGCATGCTGATGCAGGACAACCGTTCGCAGTTCCTCAAGGAGGAGCGCCTCCGGACCGAGAAACTGCTGGAGCAGTTGAAGGACGTCATCCGCAAGCAGGAGCGTCTCCGCACCCAGACCGAGCAGGCCCGGCGCGACAACAAGGACATCGCCAAGGACCAGGTCAAGGTCAAGGACGAAACCAAGGACCTGATCGGCGAAGGCAAGAATAGCAAGGGCACCGAGGCCAAGAACGGCGAGGCCAAGACCCACGGCAAGGATAGCGCGAAGGAAGGCGCCGAGGGCCGCGGCGAAGGCAAGAAGGACACCGCCGAGAGCAAGGCCGACGGCAAGGCCGACGAGGGCAAGGACACCGCGCAGGAAGGCAAGGAAGGCAAGACCGGCGAGGCGAAGGACGGCAAGGAAGACGGCAAGGAAGGCAAGGCCGGCGAAGGTAAAGAGGCCAAGGGCGGCGAGGGCAAGGAAGGCGCCGCGAAGGACGGCAAGGAAGGTAAGGACGGCAAGGAAGGCACCGCCAAGGAAGGTAAAGAAGGCAAGGGTGGCGAGGCGAAGGACGGCAAGGGCGGCGAGCCGAAGGAAGGTAAAGAAGGCAAGGGCGGCGATAAGGACGGCAAGGGCGGCGAGAGCAAAGAAGGCAAGACCGGCGAAGGTAAGGAAGCCAAGGGCGGCGAAGGTAAGGAAGGCGCCGGCAAGGAAGGTAAAGA
>JBBSDR010000795.1:0-4360 GCA_038240465.1 Gemmatales bacterium | reverse complement strand
GCAAGTCGAAACGCCAGGGTTCCCGTTTGGGGGAAAGGGGGCGGTGCGCCCGCGTGGGAACAATCCGGGATGTCAGCCCGTCAAAACGGACTACTTTGGGGTACAATCCGTCAAAGAGGACGGGCTATGAATAATCTGGGTGAAGGACCCGATCCTGAAGCCGATCGCGGCCGAACTGACCGCGACGTGCGCCCGGCTGGAGACCGAGAAGGAACACCACGGCGGCAAGAAGCAGTACCACGCGATGGTCGCCCACTATTTCCTCGACCTGGCCCGCGTCTGGCAGGCCCTGCGTCGTACCGCAAGGCCGGGCAGCCGCGCTTGCTTCATTGTCGGCGACTCCGCGCCCTATGGTATCCATGTGCCTGTTGAGCGCTGGCTTGGCGACCTGGCCGTCGCCGCCGGCTTCAAGAGCTTCCGCTTCGAGAAACTGCGCGACCGAAACACCAAATGGCTGAACCGCAAGCACCGCGTTCCTCTGCACGAGGGGCGGCTGTGGGTGGAGGGCTGACATGGCCAAAAGGAGGCGTTCGCACGACGAAGACCTGGCCTCTTCTGGACACAGCCTCGGGCAGAAAGTGGGCGACTGGCTCGAAGAGTTCTTTGTCCTGCCTCTTCTGAAGCAGGTCGCCCAGCACCTGAAGCTGTTTCTGGACAATCGCTTCCGCGCTCGGAAGGCTCGGATGGGAGACAAGATTAGCTGGAAGGATGAGGACGACAACGAGGTCGATTATGACTTCGTGATGGAACTGGATGGTACGGACGACAAGATCGGCATCCCCGTCGGCTTCTTCGAGTGCTTCTGGCGCCGCGGTAAACGGCACTCCAAGGACAAGGCACGCGACGATAGCGGCAAGCTGATGCCGATGCGGGACACTTACCCGACTGCCCGGTTCCTGGGTATCGTCGCCGGTGGCGACTTCACCGGCCCTGCCAGCACGCTGGCGCAGTCGCGGCGCATCGATTTGTTCTGTGTGCCGAAGACGAAAATCATTTCCGCCTTTCAGGGAGGGGAAAGGGGTCAAACCCCGATTGCCTCGTCTCGTTCGGCTTCCACGGCAATGCTTAAGGTTTCGAGAAATTCCTTCAGTCGCTCGAACGCTTCTTTGGCGTCCAGATTGATGATGCTGGGGTCTCGCGGCTCGCGTTTCCCGTGGGCGATCCAGTTCCGGTAATCACGCACCTGTTTCACCTTGTCGCTCAGTTCAGGCGTGATCCGGCCTTGCTCCTGCAAGGGGGTCAATACCTGATTGGCGAAGCTGCCCTGCTTGATGCCTTCCAGTACTCTCTCGGCTGCGTGTTCGAGGATTGGGTGGCCAAGATGACCGGTCATTGGCCTGATAATCCCTTCCAGGTGGTCCCGGACTGCTGCCTCGCACACGGAGAACAACACAAGCACTCCGAGGTCTTCAAGCGGCTTGATGGCGAGATTCGTTTCGTTCTCGATGGCTCCTACTTCTTTGAACCGATCATCCATCCAGATCGAAGCGTTCTTCAGAGATTCGTCATCCCAGTGATGCGTACCCAATCGGCGCATGCGCACGAGGTTGATTCTGGCCGCTTCATACCATTTCCACGCATCCATGAGCGTCTTCATTGGAAGTAGCTCAAAAGTGCGGATTCAAACCGATCTGCGGTGAGCGGTTGCAGTTCACTGCCTGCCGCGGTATCGTCGATGAACCACTTCTCATCCGCACCCTGGCCAAAGCGGTAAAGCACATATCGACGAATCTCGTCGGTGATGTCCACACGGCCCGTGGCCTGCTCTGGGGCGCCGTTTTGCTGCGGGGGGACCCTCTTGACGGTTTTTCGTGCCTTGGAAATCACTCCCACCCACTTGCCAAATGCCTGAAGATTCAAGCGAACAATTCGGTAACGGCCAAGGGCGGGTTCGACGACCTCGGTTTCGCTGCGCTCACGGCGAATGATTCCTTCCGGGTCAGCGGCGGCTAACCGCACTTCGAGTTGGGTGAATAGCCTATCGACGGCCGCCTGCCACTCTTCGATGATGTGCCTGTTTTTCGCGCTCTCCGCTGCGTACAGGGCAGCTTTCTCCTTCAGGAAGTCCCTGAGCGTTGTACTCATGCTTTCTTCCTCCGAGTCTGGAGCGCGGTTGGCCAGTCAGTACGCTGTCTGTTCCCTGTAGCTATTCTTACGCCGAGAAGATAGAAAATCTCGCTGAACGTAGAAAAGCCAAGCGGGGTCAGTAATGACCCCGTGGAACGCAAATACCGGGGTCATTACTGCCCCCCGCTCGCCTGGCAAAAAGTCTTCGCGTCAGGACGCCTTGACGAGTCGCGAAAGACGCCGTTTCACGCGGCCGGCCAGCGAGCGCAGGAATTTCGACATCTTCCACGGGGGGGCGTTCACGAACTTCGTTTGCTGCGGGCGTTGTCCCGGTTGGGGATGACGCAGAATCACCTTGAACGATCCGCCATCGATGACGGCTCGCGAGGAGACAAGGCCCGCCTCGCGGAACATTCGGCCATATTCTTCCGCCGTGAAGATTTGCTCGTTGATTCCCTGGTTCAGTTCGTAGCGGAAGACGGAGTCGAGCGTCTCGGCGCGATAGGACCCGAGCGGCTCGCACAGCAAGGCGACGAACCCCTCCGGGCGCACCACCCGGCGCAATTCCTGAAGACAGCGGACCGGATCGACGAAGTGGTGCAGCGTGGCGAACATCACTGCACAGTCGAAGGCGCCATCGACATAGGGAAGATGGGCCGCGTCGGCGCAGGCGAACTGAAGGTGAGGGTGAGTCCGGGCGCGGGAGAACTGGCCTACTTGCAGCGTCTGCACGTCGATGTCGATGCTGACGACCTCGGCCGGAACGTCCCAGCACATGGGATTGCAGCAGACGCCGACTTCCAGCACACGCTCCACGGGGCCGCGCAGCGCCCCAAGTTCTTCCTTGAAAAAGGTCCGGCCCATCTCGTGATCGGCGACATAGTCGTAGCTGAGCGGATCGCACTCTCGAAACTGCCAGTCACAGGGGACTCCGGAGTCCCAGCGGCGCTGCACTCGAACCGGCACCGAACAGATCAACTGCTCGATGGGCCGAGCTTGGTTTTGAAGCAGCACGAGTTCGAGTTGATAATCGCCGCTGGTCGCGGGACTGGCCACCCAGATGGGCAGCGTCAAGGCTCGTCCGGGAGCGAGATCAACGGGCAGAGCGGTCCGTTCGCGCCAGCCGTCCAGCCGGTTCCCTCGTTTGTCGAGCCAGCGGCTGATCACGACTCCCGCCGTATCTCCTTGCGCCGGCAGCGGCATCTTGCCGCTGTTGACCAGCCGGACGTTCCAGCTTCGAGTCTGATTCAATGGCAAGGTCGAGGGCAGGTGATGCCGCTCGGCCGACAGTTGGGGGACATCAGTGCCGGACAGACTGGCCGCGGCAGGGGCGGGTTCCGGCTGAGGAGGGGTCGCGGCGCGAATCCGCTCGAAGAAATAGTTGTTCTCCGCAGTCAGTACCATGTCCGCAAGCTGATAGTTGTGAGCGAAAATCTCCGTGAGGGCCTGATAGGTCTCCGCGTCGTTGGCAATGCCGCACCTCTGGCACACATACGCGGCCACGTCGGGCGACAACTCGAAGCCCGACGGCTCGATCCGCACGTCCGGCACAAACAACGGCACTCCCCGGCGCACCGGATAGACGCTGGCGCATGACTGGCAGCGATAAGCCGACTCCTCCTGCCTCAGACTCGCAGCACAACGGACGCAACGGAGCAGTCGGGTTTCCATGTCCAATCTCCTGAGTTTCTCGACAGGCTCAACTGGCCAGCCGAAGCGATCCTGTCACATGAGCCGACAGCAAGCCGGCCAGGTCCTCATACTGCGGAGTGAGCGGCAAATGGCGGCCGGCCAGCGCGAGCAGTTCCGCCCTCTCCTCGACCGGACCGACCAGTATCGCCTCAAAGCAGCCGAGGCGTTGCCGCAGAAGGGCAGGGATGGGCATCTGGCCGGGCGGCAAGACCTCGATACCGCGCTGCCGCAGCCGGATCACTGTCTCCGGATCGCAGTTCCCCTGCGGGACGAACGTGACCACGCAGCCGTACTCGGCCAGGGCGCCGGCAGCGCTCGAAGCCGGGACGTCGATCAGCAGCACGCGGAGACCGGGGCGAATGTCGCGCGCCAGGATGCGATCGCCCGGCATCCGTCCCTCGACGCGATCTCGCAGGGCCGCACTCCACTTCGTCGCGAACTTGACCCGGTTGGCCCGGCACTGCGCCTCGGTCTTCTTGATGCCCGCGGCGCTGGGGCCATGATGAAAGATTACTGACGCCGGCTGATAGACGACACGCTGTCCCGCGGCGCGAACGCCGAAACAAAGGTCGCTGTCCTCGTAGTAACAGGGGACGTACCG
>JBBSDR010000794.1:0-4363 GCA_038240465.1 Gemmatales bacterium | reverse complement strand
TTGCTTGCCGTTTCGCGCTCTCGCCGTTTCCTGTGTCTCTCAGTAGCCGATGCCGGCGGTGAACTGCACGCCGAACAGGCTCAGGTTGCCGTCCGGCGACGAGCCGTTGCCCAGGCCCCAGTAAATCTGGCTGATCGCGCCGGCCCGGAGGAACAGCGTGGTGGAACATACCTCGTGGCCGAACTCCAGGCCCACCTCGAACTCGCCGATCGGCAGCACATCGTTCTGTCGGGACTGATTGGTGTCGGTCCTCGTGATGGTGCCGCCGAGGACCGCGCTCGGATCGGTGATAGTCTGTGACGAGAAGAACGTCTGGCGCGAATCTCCCGCCAGGATCGAGCCTCGTGCGCTGCCATAAAATGCCAGGCCGCATCCACCCATGCCGATATGCCCCTGGAGTGAGACCGTCGGGCCGCCGCCGTAGTAGCTCTGGTCGAAATGCACCAACTCGCTCTCGCTGACCGTCCCGGCCCCCGCGATATTGGCGACCATGGCCGAGTTGGACTGGGTGCCGAGATAGCGCTGCGCGATCTGGGCATAGCGGCCGCCGCCGGAGAACACCAGAGTCGTGCAGCCCAGGTCCAGTTCCTTGACGATCTCAGCGTCAAACGTCCGGATGCGGAGCGCGCTGGTGAACCGGAACTGATCGGTCCCCATTCCCGCGGCCAGGAGTCCTCCCGGCGAGCCGAACAGAGAAGCGCCCGTGGCGTTGCGCGGGTCCGGCAGCGAGGGCGATTGGCCGATACTGTTGACCGCTGTGCCGCCGTTCGGCAGGGTTTGGGTCTGGTTGGCCAGGAGGATGTCGTGAGCGTTCTCATCCAGGTTGAAATAGCGGCCGCGGATGCCCAGGCCGCCATCAAAGGTGTAGCCCAGCCAGGCGAGCACGGCCGATTCGTAGCCGTAGTCGAAACTGGTCGTCGAGGTGGCCGGTGCCGTGCCGCCGACTCCCGTCGTGGTCGTGAAAGCCGTGTTCCGCTCGAAGAAGGGCTTCAGCAGAAGCAGGCTGGCTCCCCCACGCAGGCCGGAGTCGGTTCCTTCGACCTCGATCGACGGCCGGGGGATGCGCGTCCGTCCGGTCTCTTCGCAAGCCGCGGATTGATCGTGGCCGGGCAGATAGTGGCTGGGCAGATAATGATCGTCCACCTCCGGAGAGAAGGCCGTCGCCGAATTGTAATCGGCCTCCGGCGCCGCTCCACACCCCGGCGCACAGGCGGGAGTGGAGCAAGCCGATCCGGAGCAAGCGGGAGAGTCGCAAGCCGGCGCGGCAGCTGTCTTGTGACGGAAGCCGACTGCGACAACGCCCTTCGCCTCCGGGGCCGCCGGGGCTGGCGCGGGATCATCCGTTGCCGGCGGCATGGGCGGGACGACTCCTCGGGGCCACGCTGCCAGGGGCGTAACCGGCGGCGCATAAGCGATGGGCTGGGCTGCCTGTGGCGGATACCACGATTGCGTCATGGCCGGGTAGGCCATCTGGGGCGCACCATTCCAGGGGTTCGCCTGAGCTGGATAGGTCGGCCACTGCTGATACGCCGGCCGCGGCGGATACGCATAGCCGCCATAGCCGGCCTGGCCGTACACCCGGGAACCGGCACAGGCCAGCAGGACCGCACAGACCATCCAGACCGAATATCTTCGCATCGTCGTTCTCCCTTGAACACCAGCTATCCGGGGAGGAAGGCTGTTCCTCGGCCCGATCGCGACTCGAGACCACGGCCGGCACAACGCCTGGGGCGGTCCCTCCTCGAACCCGTGCTGCACGGGTTCGAGCAGGCGCAACGTTTTTTCCTCCGAAATCAGTTATCGGTGTCCTGCCTGCGCGATCTGCCCACGTCCTGGGATGCGGATCGTGAAACGTGTCGTTTTTCTTCCGGTTGTGCAGAGAGAAGCGAAGGAGACGAAGAGGAGGAAAAATCCGAAATCCAAAATCCGAAATGAAGACGAAACCCGACTGAGCTAATGTCCGGTCGATCTTTGGAGGCTCTTCATTTCGGATTTCGGATTTGGAGGTTCAATCGGCATAAACGAACTCGCTGGCGTTGTACAGCGCGCGACATAACGCCGCGAGTCCGTGAGACTTGACCAGGGCCAGGCTCGCCGTCGATTCGCGCTCCGAGGGCTTGCGTCCGAACGCCAGCAGGAACGCTCGCGCCACTTGCTTCGCCGGCTCGTCTCCGGCTTCGCGCCGCAGCCGGTCGGCGAAGACGCTGGCCTGCTCCGTCGCGAACGCGCCATTCATCAAGTTCAGCGCTTGCAGGACTGTCGTCGAGGTCGTCCGCTTCGGGCGGGCCGTCGAGGCGTCGGGGCAGTCGAAGAGTCCGAAGGTCGCGTCCTGCTGCGAACGCACCTTGAGCATGTAGACCATCCGGCGATAGTCTTCCGGCCCCAGCACCTTCCTCGGCTTGTACAGGGTCACATAGTTGGTACTGATCTCCCAGAGGTAGTAGCCGGGGCCTCCCATGCGCCGATCGAGCCGGCCATTGACGGCCAGCATGCCGTCGCGAATCGCTTCCGCCTCCAGACGCCGCGGCACCATGCGCCACAGCAGACGATTCTGGCGATCGATCGCCAGACCGTGTTCGTCTACCCGGTTCGACTGCCGATAGGCCGCCGACGTCATGATGAGGCGATGGAGCGGCTTGAGCGTCCAACCCTGACTGATGAACTCCGACGCCAGCCAGTCGAGCAACTCGGGATGCGATGGCGGCGAGCCATTGAAGCCGAAGTCGCTCGGCGTATTCACCAGTCCCTGGCCGAAGTGATAGTGCCAGACGCGATTGACCATCACCCGCGCCGGCAGCGGATTGTCGGCGTTTCCCAGCCAGCGCGCCAGGGCCGAACGGCGATCCGCCTCGGGCGCGCTCGCGGATAGACTCAGCGCCGGCCGAACCGCCAGGGGCGCGGAGGCCGTGACAGTGTCGCCGTGCTTCGTCCCGTCGCCGCGCAGCAGGATGTGCGTCGCCCCGGGCTGAGCGAACGTGCCGGCATAGGCGAGAATGGGCGTCCCCTCACCGGGGATTTCTTCGAGCAGGCGCACCCGGCGGTCGAGCAGGACGCGATAGCGAGCCTGCTGCGCGGGGGTCAGGCCGGGCGGGACGAGGGGTTCGGGTGGGGCGTCGGGATTGTAGACCTGGCGGTCCTGCGACGAGGCGACAGTCTTCCACTTGCCCGCTTCGACGGCCACCTCGACGGTGTAGTCGATGGCCAGGCGGTCGAGATGACGCTGCTCGCGATCTCGGCCCCAGAGGATGCGATCGATGCGCGCCGGCCGGGGCAGTTCGACCTCGATCCAGCCCTTGCCTGCCTCATTTGAGACCCACGAGGAGGAGTTGCCATACATGCCATCGTTGACGTGTTCTGTCTTGTGGATCTGGAAGCCCGGCAGCGTGCCGGACACGCGCACCTTCGCTCCGGCCGTTGACAGGGCGACGTTCTTCGGGTCCTCCTCGGCGGTCCAGACCTCCAACTCGTCGATGCAGGGTTGCTGGCGGTCGTGGGTGGCGAAGATGTTCAGGCGGACGAAGCGGGCCTCGACCGGAGCGATGCGTTCGACGTTGACCGTGGGATTGACCGCGGGCCGGCCTGCCTCGGTCGCGTTGGGGAGAGCGAGCGGTTCATGGCCATCGAGCAGGCGTTCGACGCGGGCCAACTCACGCCGCAACCGGCGGACTTCGTCCAGCGGTTTCCCGGCCGCCAGCGGGCGGATGAGTCGCTCTTCGTGCTTGACGCCGGCAAAGACCGCTTGCAGCGAGTAGTAATCCTTCTGCGTGAGCGGATCGAACTTGTGATCGTGGCAGCGGGCGCAGTTGACTGTCAAGCCGAGGAAGGTGGCGCCGGTGGCCGCGATCATGTCGTCGAGATCGTCCATGCGTTGTTGCAGGGTGGCCTCGGGGACGGAGGTGCCGACCTGATCGTGTCCGCCGCCGACGAGGAAGCCGGTCGCCGCCTGGACGAGCGAATCCGCGCCGGAGATGGTGTCGCCGGCGAGATGCTCGAAGATGAACTGCGGATAGGGCGTATCGAGATTGAACGAGCGAATGACGTAATCGCGATAGGGCCAGGCGTTATAGCGCGGATTGTTCATCTCGTAGCCGTGGCTCTCGGCGAAGCGAACGACGTCGAGCCAATGCCGGCCCCAGCGTTCGCCATAGGCCGGCGACGCCAGCAGACGATCGATCAGCTTTTCATAGGCGTCGATAGACGAATCCTCGACAAACGCCGCGATCTCCTCGGGCGTCGGCGGCAGACCGATGAGATCGATCGTCGCCCGGCGGATGAGCGTTCGTTTATCCGCTTCCGGCGCTCCCTCCAACTTGGCTGCTTGCCGTTTCGCGACGAGGAAGGCATCAATCGGGTTGCGGATTGT
>JBBSDR010000793.1:0-4364 GCA_038240465.1 Gemmatales bacterium | reverse complement strand
CGGCGCTCGATTTTTGCGACACTCCACGCGAGAGGCAGCCCTCTGGTGACGCACGCCCGTTCACTGTCTTTAGTTTTGAAGCGGGTCATTGTTATTTATCGCCCCGTCCTGCCCAGCGAAAGCTGGACGATCTCTTACGCTTCCGGCTCGCCTCAGAAGGAGAATTACTTTCCCGGCAGGTCCCACACGGGATGCTTCTCGTCGGCGCCATTGACCAGCGAATTGACAGCACGCGACATCAGCACCAGTGATGGCCCGTCGTCGCCCACCTCGCCAAGCAGGTTCGCCAGCGTTCGTGCCGAGGGACGGAAGATGCGCTCCTCGAACTGCTTCAAGGCATCCTCGTACTTGGCCTTCAGATCGGGCCAGTTGGGCTTGTCCGGCAGCACCAATTCGTACAGATCGACCTCCTGCTTGATGTTGATCACCCGCACCTGACAGAGCCTGCGGGTGTGGAAAGTCTCATCGAGCAGGGCCTGCGTATACTGCGTAATCAGCAGCGGACACTTCAGATACTTCGTCGCTCCCTGAACGCGGCTTGCCAGGTTGACCGGATTGCCGAGCGGGCCGTACTTGAACTTGTGCCGCGAGCCGGTATTGCCGACCCGAGCGATCCCGGTGTTGATGCCGATGCCGACGTTCAACGGCTCACCGAGGATAGGCTCCCAGCGCTGGTTCAGGATCGGCAAGGAACTGAGCATCTCCAGCGCTGCCCGGCAGCCGCGCTGGGCGTGGTCCGGCTGCGAGATCGGCGCGCCCCACATGGCCAGCAACTCGTCGCCGATGTAATCGACCAGTACGCCCTGGTACTTCAGCACGCAGTCGGACAGGGCGCCCATCACCTGGCCGATCCAGCGCACCGTACCTTCGGGACCAAGCCGTTCGCTGATCCGGCTGAAACCGCGGATGTCGCAGAACAGCATCGTCACCTCGCTGTCGCGGCCCTCCAGCAGATTCGGCTCGCGCGCCAGCTGCTCCGATAGCTCCTTGGTGAAGAACTGCTCGAACTGAATCCGGGCGGCAATCGCGTTCTTCTCCTGCTCCATGCGGGCCAGACCGACGGCCACGCCGCGCGCCAGCAGTTCGACGACGATGGCCTCGATCTTGGTGATCTTGGGCGAAGCGGCCGCATAACTCTCCTGGCGGCAGTCGCCATAGAGAGCGCCGATGACCTCGCCCTGGGGCGACAGGATGGGCGAGGCGACGACCACCTCGACGCCGACGAGACTGCCGCTGGCGTCCAGTTCGGCTTCCTCAGGCGCCTGCCAGAAGGTGCGCTTCTCCTGGCGCAGTTTGTTGAGGACCTGCTGGCTGGGCCGCCATTCGCCCTTGTCGCGGATGTGCGGCGCGGTGCAGGCGACAACACTCTTCCACTTGGTGTCGTCCTCCAGCAGCAGCACCCGGCCTCGATCCAGGCCGACGATATCGACAATCGCCTGCGCTGCCTTCTGGAAGAACTCCGACGAACTGGCCGCACACTGCAACACTTCCATCGTCGTTTGCAGCCAGCGGACCACTTCTTCCATCTGGTTGGTCTGCTGGCCCGGACCCGCTGCAACGCTGCCGAAAATGCTCTGCATGGCCAGCGTCGGAAATCGCGGCCCTCCGGAGATCATCGAGCCGGGAGGAGCGGGTGCCTCGGCCAGGCCGCGCAGAGGCGCCTCCCGGGCGTCGTCGGTCTGGATGCGGACCGTCTTGCGTCCCAGGGCGATGACGGTCGGTAGATTGAGTTCCGTGGCGTTGCCGGCCCGCAACTCGCTGCCGTCGGACAGGCGAATGCTCACCTTGGCCGACAAGTTGGTGATCTTGATCTTGTTGTTCGGCAGCGGCTCGACGCAGGCATGTTCGCGCGACACGGTGTCTTCGTCGAGCCGGGCGATGACCAGGCGGGCGCGTTCGCCGTCGCGGCGCGTCGAGGAATACAGTCCCTCCTTGCCGTCGCGCTGTCGTCCCAGTTCGACGGCGCCGGGGAAAGTATCGCTGTAGACCTTCTGCTGTCGATCGTAGACGAGGATCTGCAAGGAACCGGCCATGACCCTTCTCCGAATGCTGCAAGGCATGTGAGCCTCTGCCGCTTGCGGCTTAGCGGCTCCCAAACCGCCAAGCCGCAAGCGGCAGAAAAGAACTGTCTCCACCCTCAGGGCAATTTGTCGGCAAACTCCGGCAGCCACAGGCGCTCGCCGCCGATGAAGGCGTTCTCGTTGTTGCCCAGGAAACACTTTTCAGGAAGTTTCTTGAGCCTTTTGGCGTTGCCGCCGCCGAGGACGACATAGTCGGCAATGACGGCCGCCCGCAGCCGCTGCACGATGTCGCAGACCGCCTCCTCCCACTTCTTCTTGCCCAGGCGTTCCAGGCCGCGCAGGCCGACGTAGTCCTCGAAGCTCATCTTCTTCTTGTACGGCAGATGGCCCAACTCCATGGGCGCGATGACGCCGTTGACGATCACCGTGTTGCCCAGTCCCGTCCCGAGACCGAGGAAGAGCATGCGCTCGCCCTTGTAGCTGCCCACCGCCTGCATCGCCGCGTCGTTGATCACCTTGACCGGCCTCTCGAAAGCCGGGCCGAAGTCGAAACCGACCCAGCCGGGACCGAGGTTGACCGGCTCCTTGAGGACCTTGCCGTACGCCACGGGGCCAGGGAAGCCGACCGTCACCGCATCGTACTGCCAGTCCTTGGCCAACTCCTGGACGCCATGCACCATCTGCTGGGGCGTCAGTTCCTTCCCGGAAGGGAATCGGCGGGGTTCGGCTTCATCCGTCACCTTGAATTTGACGTTGGTTCCTCCAATGTCGATCGACAGAATCTTCATCGCGTCGAGTCTCCAGCTAGATTGTTCGGCGGCCACGCGGCACCCGGGGAGGACGCATTATAACGGAGACAACCGGTGTCTGTCGATTGGGCAGAGCGCGAAGACTGTCGGATTTGCGAGGAAAAAGATTTCGGGACCGAAAGGGCCGATTGGGAGGAAGAGACCGTTAATTGCTGTTGTGGCGACAAAACCGGCTGTATAATCCGCCTGAATGACAGCCGGTTGTCGCCGGACCCTTTCCCATCGAGATGGACGCCATGACTGCTCTGCCTCTGACCGCCGAGCAGGAGCTGACGCTCTTGCAGCCGCTGGCTCGCCAGTTTCCGACGCTCGACGCCGCCCTGGGCGAGGTCGCCCGCCTGTCCGCCGAGCGCACTCTGCCCAAGGGCGCGATCCACGTCATCAGCGACATCCACGGCGACGACGTGAAACTGCGCCACGTCATCAACAACGCCTCCGGCACTCTCCGGCCGCTGCTGGAAAGACTCTTCAGCGCGCGGTTGAAACCCGACGAACTGCAGCAGCTGATCGTCCTGACGTTCTATCCGCGCGAGATGCTGGCCGAACAGCAGGAGAAGCTGTCTGCCGAGGGCCAGCAGCAGTTCTGCCGGCGTTTCCTGCCCTGTCTGTTCGAGGTAATTCGCGCCCTGGCGCCGCGCTACAGCGGGCTGCGCGTGCAGTCGGTGCTGCCGAAGGACTTCAGCGGTCTGATCGAGGACCTGCTGCACGAGACGTCCGGCGGCCGCGGTCCCGAGTATTACGACGCCATGATCGCGGCCCTGGCGCATCATGGCCGGCTACTGCACTTCACCCATCTCGTCGTTCGCCTGCTCCGCAACCTGGCCATCGACGAACTGGTCATCGGCGGCGACTGCTGGGACCGGGGCCATCGCGGCGACCGCGTCGTCGATTACCTGATGCACCAGCCGAACGTCTCCTTCGTCTGGGGCAATCACGATGCGGCCTGGCTGGGCGCATGCCTGGGTCAGGAGGCGTGCATCGCGCATGTTTTGCGCATCAGCACGCGCTACCGCCGGCTGGCGCAACTGGAGGAAGGCTACGGCGTCAACCTGCAGCCGCTGGAGGCGCTGGTCCGCGCCGTGTACAAGGACGATCCCGCGAGTTGCTTCCCGCTGAAGAACGACGGCCTGCGCGAGAAGCAGACGGTGGCGCGGATGCAGAAAGCGGCGGCCGTGATGCAGTTCAAACTCGAAGGTCAAACGATGGCCCGCAATCCGCAGTGGGGCCTGGAGAATCGCCGACTGCTGCACCGCATGGACCTCGCCGCCGGGACCATCGAGATCGACGGCGTCAAGCGCACGCTCAAGGACCGTCACTTCCCGACGATCGATCCGGCCCATCCCTACGATCTGTCGGCGGACGAGCAGACGTGTCTGGAGCGGATCAAAAGCAGTTTTTACAACAGCGAGAAGCTCTGGGAGCAGATCAAGTGGCTGCTGTCGATCGGCAAGATGTACCTGATTCGCGACGGCCATCTGATCTTCCACGGCTGCGTTCCCGTCGATGCCAAGGGCGGCTTCTTGCCGCTGGCGCT